>NZ_JBMDWJ010000029.1:0-11616 GCF_048595215.1 Siphonobacter sp. | reverse complement strand
ACCGTAGAGGTACCTTATAAGAAATAAGACGCCCCCGCTGAGCCGAAAAAGGAGTCAACGCCCGCTGCTTCGCAACCGAAAGCTCCGGCAGCTACGAAGACGCCTACGCGTTCGACCAAAGCTCCCGCTGCTAAAAGTGCTAAAGTACCCGCAACGGCCAGCAAAAGTGAAGTAGCCACGACGAATGATAGCGTCGAGCCGACCGATATTGAAACGCCCGATATGCCTCACTAAGAGCCACTCGCTGACTACTAGAAATGGAGGAGCCTCACTAGCTCCTCCATTTTGTATGCACTAATTTTTTGCCTTATGTTTCGTATTCTTCTGTTACTGCCGGTGCTTTTCGTGGCCTGTGCCCGGAAACCGGCTTCTTCCCAGTCTTCAAACCTCTACCAAAGCAGCGACTTCACCGCTGAGAACCAGTTTAGCGGGAACATCGAAGGTCCCAGTTTCGACGCGGCAGGGAATCTGTACGTAGTCAACTTCAAACAAGATGGTACCGTCGGTAAAATCAATGCTCAGGGACAGGGCGAAGTGTTCGTAACCTTACCGAATAAGAGTATTGCCAACGCCATTCAGTTTAACTCAAAGGGCGAGATGTTACTGGCCGATTTTGTGAATCATAACATTTTGAAAGTGAACATGCAGACGAAAGAAGTCAGCGTATTTGCCCACGATGATCGGTTCAATCAGCCCAATGACATTTGCATCACCAAGAAGGACGTGCTGTATGCTTCCGACCCGAAATGGAAAGATAATACGGGCCAGCTCTGGCGAATCGACCCGGATGGCAAGACGACCCGGTTATTGGAAAACCTGGGTACTACCAACGGAATTACGCTGAGTCCCGACGAAAAAACATTGTACGTCAACGAAAGTGCTCAGCGGAAAATCTGGAAGTACGATTTAGACGCTCAAGGCAATGTGCAGAATAAACAGCTTTTCCACGAATTCACGGATTTCGGCATGGATGGCATGAAGTGCGATCAGAAGGGAAATCTGTACTGCACCCGGCACGGCAAAGGCGTCATTGCGATTTTGAGTCCGCAAGGGAAATTGCTGCGGGAAGTACCGCTCAAGGGCAAAAGCTGTAGTAATCTCGTTTTCGGTGGAAAAGATAAAAAGACCGTATATGTTACCCTTCAGGACCGCCGAGGAATGGAGCAGTTTCGGGTAGAAACCCCTGGAAAATAAAGTACAGAAAGCGACGGTTGAATAAGGAATTCGTTGGCAGCGTTTCAGGCAAGTTTGTATTCAGGAAATGGAATGTTTTTCCTGATTCAAACGTCCGCTTGAAACGCTGCCTTTTATTTTGGTTACCGTCTTTCCAGGAAAAGCTTAGGCTTGCAGTTCGAATAATTTAGCCAGCTCCGTTGCTTCAGCGGGCATCATGCGTCCGGCCAGAACCAGACGTAATTGACGGCGACGAAGGGCGGCATCGTACAGCGATTTTTCCTCGTCCGTCTGCGGCACTACTTCCGGAATATCCGTCGACGGTTTTCCATCGGCTCCTACGGCCACGAAGGTGTAAAAGGCCCGGTTGGTCATAAAGCGTTCACCGGCTGGAATATTCTCCGCGTGTACGTCGATGAATACTTCCATGGACGAATTGAACGCTCGCGTCACGAAAGCCCGCAGCGTAATGACACTCCCCAGGGGAATCGGGTCTTTAAACGCTACGTTATCCACCGAGGCCGTAACGACCACGTGGCGGGAATGCTTCTGGGCGGCAATCGCACCGCAAATATCCATCAGACGTAATAGGTTTCCCCCCATCAGATTACCCAGATTATTGGTATCGTTAGGAAAGACCATTTCAGTCATGGTCGTCAGGGATTCGGAGGCAAATTTGGACTGAGTCAAAGCAGTGAATGTTCAGAATCAAGATTCAACGTTGATGAAGAAGCGGGTTTCGCCAGACCCGGAGTCCGACGAAGCAATCGAACGAGCGGCTTACCAACCGCTCGTGTAGTTTACGGTAAAATTCGCTGGAATGAATCGGCTATACCAAACAACTCCGCTAAATTCGTCGAAAATTAGTATCAAGCCATGAATTTGCCAGACTGGTTAACCTTTTTAACGGATTCCCGGGAGATTATTCAAACCGGTGGCCTGGTGGCCATTACTTTAATCGTTTTCGCGGAGAACGGTTTATTCTTTGCCTTCTTTCTTCCCGGCGATTACTTACTTTTTCTGGCGGGCGTATTCTGCGGAACGGGCGTACTAAACGTGACCCTGCCCGTACTACTAGCTTGTATTCTGGGGGCGGCCGTGTTTGGTTCGCTGACGGGGTATCTCTTTGGGAAGTACTTTGGTGGTAGGCTCGAAAACCGGCCAGATTCCCTGTTTTTTAAGAAAAAGAACATCGAAACGACTCGCCAATATTTTTTAAAGTACGGTTCCAGTGTGTTGATTATCAGTCGATTCCTGCCCGTGGTTCGTACCTTTGCACCGATTTTGTCGGGCATGATCAAGCTTGATTTTCCGCATTTCATGACCTACAATGTTATCGGTGGGGCTCTTTGGACAATTCTGCTTTCGGGCGGTGGATACTATCTGGGCGAGAAGTTTCCCGGTATTATTAACTACGTGCATTACATCATCATCTTCTTCCTGGCCGTCACGACGTTTACAGTCGTTAAAGGCTACCTAAATGCCCGTCGGGATATGAAGTAAGCGAGCGGGTTGAATGCCTAAGCAAGAGGCTTTGCATCTTACTTGACAATACCGATAAAGCCGTAGACCGCTCCAAAATAGTGAGTATCCCTACTAATGTTTGTATTGGATGAAAATGGACAGACTCTCTTTAAGAGTATGGGTAAGGGTAGTAAGACAGTGACTGCTTGCCGAGAAAGTGACTCACATGATCGAATTGCTGCGAACGGAAAAGTAAAGCAAAAAAGAAAAGGCCGGGCAACCGGCCTTTCTTCGTTAATTCTGACAATGTTTCTTTAACAATTTTGTAGCTTCTTTTTCTCCCGCTCGTTCCAGAAGTTTCCAGTCCTGGCACGCTTCCGGCAGGCGGTTGAGTTTGTAGAAGGTAGCGGCCCGATTGAAACGAATCGATACGTTGCCGGGATCTAATTCAATACACTGATTGAATACGGCCAGTGCCTGATCGTACCGCTGGCGATTGTAGTGTTGCAAACCCGTTTCAAACAAATCTTTCGCCTTCAATGCTTTGATGTCATCCAAGGAGAGTTGCCGATTTTCGGGGATGCCATACGGGAACTCGTAGTTTACCTGCACCCGTACCGGCTTGCGGCCAACGGTTGCGGGAATCCACATGCCTTCGGAAGCTTTGATGGCCGTTCGCAGGTTGTCATCCATTTTCGGGTCCGAACTCTCTACGATTTGAATATTTTCAATCCGGCCCGTACGATTCACAATGAAGCTCACTCGAAAGCGATCCCGACGCGGACGAGCCAGTTGCCGGAACGCATCTTCAATATACGTATAAGAATTCTGGTACGTTTCGTAAAAGCTACTGTCAATCAAGCGAGTACGAAACTTAGGGTAGATTGTTTCGTTCATCACATAGAACGTATCCCGATCAAAGCGGGCGGCGGGAAGAACGAATTTCTTACGGATGTAATCGTCGTAGCTAGTAGCTTCCTGGCGGGCACAGATAAACCGAAGCTGATCATTACGCATGACGGACGAAGTCTGCTCGGAGAGCTGTAATTCATAATCCGTGAGCTTATCGATCGTATAGGTGGCGTTTTCTGCTGTACGGATGCGGTTTCCATTCAGCGTGTAGCTTACAGTGCTAGACTTCTCGTTGGTATAAAACCGCAATCGCCGATCTTCGAAGACAAAAACGATAGTAGACTTATCGACTTCAGCATCACTCATCATTTGGTACCCGTTGCGGTATTCGACCCGTTTCGCTACCCAAACACCTTTGAGCTTCTCTTTATCAATATCCTGAGCCAGTAAAGACTGGGAAAACAAAAAAATCAACAACAAACAAAACGGTTTCATGGCAGTCGTTTTGGATCTATCTTAAGGTCGTGAGCTGGAAAATGTTTTCGCTGCTCCGGTCCGGCTATACCAGCCAGTGGCCGAAAATGAACGACTCCAGGGACTTCGACAAATATAGTTTTTTCAATTAACGAAAATTAACGTAATCTGATGAAGAATTACCCGGCATTCAACCGCCTTTACTAAAAATCCGTTTCCCTGGGGAGAAGAAAGGACGGTCAAAGACAGTATGAGCAAATAAACGTTTGTACCAGTCTTTTTACACCACAAACTAGAAGAAAAAATGCATAGAATGGTACAAAAAGATTATACAGTGGGGCAAGATACGACATAAGACGGGCTTTTTGGGCATCAAAAATGACATTTCCAGTAGTAGAAGGTGCCCAGTCGCGTTGGAATCTGGTACGGAATCAGCACGGTAGAAAAGCCAGCCTGAGCTAGTAATTCCGGCCAGTGACCCGCCGGACCCAGTCCGTTCTGGGTCGGATCGATCCAGTGGACGAGGCGTCCCAGTACCTGCTGTATCGAGCCTTGGGAAGGCCCCCAGTCTCCCAGCCAGAATGTGCCGCCGGGCTGGAGAATCCGTCGGATTTCCCGAAAGTAAAACAGTGATTCTTCGACTGAAAAATGTTCAAAAACCCAAGTACTCGTTACGGTACCAAACCGCCCGGCAGCGTAGGGCAGAGGACCTGAAGCGTAGTAATCAACGGGTACGGATTTTCGGCGACTCACGCGAACCATGTACGGGTCGGTATCCAATCCCCGAATGGTTTGCTGGGGATGGGTCTGCTGTAACTGCTGGAGGAAATTACCCGTACCACAACCAAAATCCAGTAAGGGCTGATGGGCGTTAATATGTTCGATGAGATAAGAACGAATCTTACGTTCGGGTACGCCTAGCCACAGAGCCCACTCGTACGCGGGCGTCAGGAATGAATAACCAAGGGCAGGGTGGGGGTTGGACATACAAAATCAGAGAAAAGCAGGGGCTTAAAACTCGGCATGGAAAACAAAAGAGAAACGTACTTCTTGATGAATTTAAGCGAATTCTAATAATCCTTCTGTTCCCTTTTTCAAATTAGTTATTTTTGCAAATCGGTCTGGCTGTAAAGGACCTTTTCCAAGTGATTGTACCCGAAGTACTATGAATATTTCCCTTAATTGGCTCAAACAATACATTTCCCTGACCGAGTCGCCCGAAGAATTAGATCAGTTACTGACGGGCTGTGGCCTTGAAGTGGAAGAAATCGAACGCATTGATTCCGTACCGGGTGGTTTGCAGGGCGTGGTGATTGGCGAAGTATTGACGTGTGAGCCGTTTACCGTCAAAGAAAAACAATTACACCTCACCACCGTCGACATTGGAACGGGCGAGCCCACGACCATCGTTTGCGGAGCTGCGAACGTCGCCGCGGGTCAACGCGTGGTCGTCGCCACGGTAGGAGCCACCATTTATCCAACGAACGGTGAGCCGTTTACCATCGGTAAGCGTAAAGTGTACGGTCACCCTTCTGAAGGGATGATTTGTGCCGAAGACGAGCTGGGTCTGGGTACCAGCCACGCGGGAATCATGGTACTCACCACCGATCTCCCCAACGGCACGCCCGCAGCTACTTACTTCAAGCTGGAGCCGGATTACCGCATTGTGATCGGCCTGACGCCCAACCGGGCCGATGCCGCTTCGCACATTGGCGTCGCCCGTGACCTGAAAGCACTCTTACATCGAGATATTAAGCTGCCTTTTGCGGATAACTTTTACGCCGCCAATAATCAGCATCCGATTGAAGTCGTGGTGGAAAATACCGAAGCTTGTCCACGGTTCTGTGGGGTTACGATTGACGGGGTGAAAGTAGCCGAATCGCCCGATTGGCTCAAGCAATCGCTGCTTGCGATTGGTCTGCGGCCCATCAACAACATAGTTGACGTAACCAACTTCATCTGCCACGAGCTGGGTCAGCCCATGCACGCGTACGACTGGCACGAACTGGCCGGACAGAAAATCGTGGTGAAAACCATGCCGGAAGGAACGAAATTCGTGACGCTCGACGGCATCGAACGGACGCTTTCCAGTGAAGACCTGATGATCTGCGATGCCGAAAAACCCGTAGGCATTGCGGGCGTATTTGGTGGTCAGGAATCGGGCATCAAGGAAACGACGACGCGTGTTTTTCTGGAGGTAGCCTATTTCTCACCGGACTGGGTACGTAAATCATCCATGCGACATGGTTTGAAAACGGACGCCAGTTTCCGATTTGAACGCGGTACGGACCCCAATTTCAAGCTGTATACCCTCAAGCGGGCGGCACTGCTCATGCAGGAACTGGCCGGCGGAAAGATTACGAGTGAAATTACGGATACGCACCCGGCTCAGTTCAAACCCGCTCAGGTGCTGATGAGCTACCGGAATATTGACCGCCTGATCGGCCAAAAAATTCCCCATGAGCAAATCCATCAGATTCTGACTGATCTGGATATCAAAGTCTGGAATGGTACGGAAGAAGGTTTCACGGCTTCGATTCCAGCCTATCGGGTAGACGTAACGCGGGAAGCTGACGTGATTGAAGAAATCCTGCGGATTTACGGATTGAATAACATCAGCCTGTCGGCTAATCTACGGACCGACTATCTGGCGAAATTTCCCGAGCCTTCCAAAGACCGGGAACGCGTTCCGTTCAAAATTTCTCAGTTGCTGGCCGGAGTTGGTTTTCAGGAGATTTTCACCAATTCATTGACGAAACCGGCCTACGCGGCCAGTATAAAAGATAGTCTGCCTGGTGAAGATGTCGAGATTCTGAATAAATTGAGCGAAGATTTGGGTGTGATGCGGCAAAGTATGCTGTTTTCCGGACTGGAAGCTCTGGCCCATAACGTCAATCGTCGTCAACGGGATCTGAAGTTTTTCGAATTTGGGAAAACGTATCACAAGATGCAGCCTCACCAGTACGTCGAGAAACCGCACCTGGCTCTGTACTTAACCGGAAACATCGTTTCGGAAAGCTGGCAGCAGAAAAGTCGGCCCGTAGCTTTCCACGATCTGGTTAGTACGGTGAACCGGATTTTCAAAAAAATGGGTGTGAAAGGCCTGACTACGCAGGAAGTAGAAGCGGGAAACGTCTGGGCGTATGGTTTGCAGTATCTCAAAGGAAAACAAGTACTGGCTACCATCGGTTTAGTACGCAGCGATCTGACCAAGCTTACGGATCTGAAACAGGCGGTATTCTTCGCTGATCTGGATTGGACCGCTTTGCTGGATCATTACACCACGGAAGTGACATTCCAGGAGATTTCGAAATTTCCCGAAGTACGCCGTGATTTGTCGCTGGTACTGGATAAAACCGTTAGCTTTAAACAGATTCAGGAAGTCGCTTTCAAATACGAGAAAAACCTCCTACAGAGTCTGAACGTATTTGATATTTACGAAGGACCGAATCTGGGCGAAGGCAAAAAGTCGTACTCGGTAAGTTTCACTCTGCTGGATGCTTCGCAAACGCTGACGGATAGTCAAATCGACAAAACCATGAATCGGCTGATGCTTGGTTTTGAAAAAGAATTAGAAGCTGTCATTCGAAAATAAGTTTCAGGGTACGGAAAGCGATTTCCGTACCTCCAAACGCTAAACGTACCATACCCTTGATGAATCCCCTGGATACCTCCCGCTCGGCGGATGAACTGGAAGAGCGTCTGCGTGCCAAAGGCCAGCATCTGGAACTGAAGATACGCACGCTCATTTCCCAGATGGAGCAAATGAATATGATCTTGCAGGACAAACAACGGGAGCTGGAAGGCCTGCATTCGTTGTTGAAGGAGCGGGATGAAATCATCAAAAAGCAGAAAACGGAGCTTTCGGACTTACGGAAACGCAGTGAGCAAAAAGGCCGCATGAGCCGGGTTGCTCTGGATTCCCTGAACCCCGATAATCCCGAAGCGTTGCGTATTCAGGTTGATCATTTCATCCAGGAAGTGGACAAGGCCATTAAAAAATTATCGGAATAGCGATTCACAAGGAATTGCTGTACCAAAGAAAAGTGAAGCAAAACCAGAGGGTGTAAGGGTAAAAAAGAACCGATGGCCTAGGCGAAAATAGGATTAAAGCCTATAATTTATTGCGAAAAGCCAATCATTCGGAATGAATAGCCCACACAACATTTGCATAATTTCACTTTTAAGTACTAAACTTGTAAAAGTTTAGATTGTAATACAGGCCATCTGACCGGCTCAACCGCCGATTAAAAGACCGAAGAAAATGCAGTTAGAGCGATAATAAGCCATAACTACTTTTGCATGGGAACGAATCGTACCATCCACATACAGCTTGCTGGCACGCAATACGAAATGACGATTCCGAAAGAAGATGAACTCTACATTCGGGAAGCGGCTAAACTATTGAATCAGCAAATGCAGCAATTACTCGAGAAGGAAAATGTTCACAGCATGCACGAGCGGATGACCCGTGTGATGCTTTTTTGCATGGTTACTAATCTGAAGCTCAATGCCTTACAGCATCAGGCTTTTGCTCAGCTCGAAATGATGGATGAATTAGTCAATCCGGTACTGCGGAATTGATTGATACACTAAAGATCCCTGTTTTTCTTCACTTTTAACGGTCTCCGGCAGAGGGCTGTTTGGTTTCACTATTATTTAACCATACAGACAAATGCAGGATAGTAGTATTCTATTGTATTTGCTCGATACCCTCATTACAGCGGGAATAGTATTCTTTATTACCCGGATATTCTTAGGGAAAGCGATTAAAAATCGGGAAGCAGAGGCCGAAGTAAGAGCCGTCGACATTATTAAAAACGCCGAAGAAAAAGCGGAAAACCTCAAAAATCAGCGGATTCTTGAAGCGAAAGAAAATTTTCTTAAACGCCGAGCCGAATTTGAAGAAGAAACCAATAAGCGGAAACGGGTTCTTCAGGAAAATGAGGCGAAGCTGAAGGATTTTGAGCGTCAGGTCAATCAGCAACGCGAACAGGCCAAACGCAAGGAAGACGAACTGGAAAAGCAGCGGCAGCAGTTAGCCCAGCAGCAGGAGTCTGCGAAACGGAAAGTGGATGAGGCTGAGAAAGCCCGCACCAGTGCCGTTTCTCAGCTCGAAAAAATTGCCGGTCTGACTGCCGATGAAGCTCGCCAGCAACTGGTCGATAACCTGAAAGCCGAAGCGGAAACTCGGGCCTCCAGCTACGTAAAAAACATCGTAGAAGAAGCCAAACTGACGGCAACGAAAGAAGCGAAGAAAATCGTTATTGAAACCATCCAGCGGACGGCAGCCGAACAGGCCATCGAAAACTGCGTCTCGGTTTTCAATATTGAATCGGACGATATCAAAGGTAAAATCATTGGCCGTGAAGGACGGAATATCCGGACACTGGAATCGGCCGTGGGCGTAGAAATCATCGTAGATGATACGCCGGATGCCATCGTGATTTCGGGCTTCGACCCCGTACGTCGTGAAATCGCCCGTTTGTCGCTCCATCGACTGGTACAGGATGGCCGGATTCACCCGGCTCGTATCGAAGAAGTCGTAGCGAAAACGCGGAAGAATATCGAAGACGAAATCGTCGAAATCGGTGAACGTACGGTCATTGACCTAGGTATTCACGGCTTGCACCCGGAACTGATCAAGATGGTAGGTCGGATGCGTTTCCGCTCTTCCTACGGTCAGAATTTGCTTCAACACTCTCGCGAAGTAGCCAAGTTGTGTGCAACGATGGCTTCCGAACTGGGACTGAATGCGAAGCTGGCCAAGCGGGCGGGTCTACTGCACGATATTGGTAAAGTATGGCACGAAGAGCCGGAATTACCGCACGCCATTCTGGGTATGGAAATGGCCCAGAAGTACAAGGAGCACCCGGAAGTTTGCAACGCCATCGGAGCTCACCACGATGAAATTGAGATGACTAGTATGATTTCCCCCATCGTGCAGGTATGCGACGCCATCAGTGGTTCGCGTCCCGGAGCCCGTCGGGAAATGATGGAAAGCTACATCCAGCGTTTGAAAGACCTGGAAGCCCTGGCCCTCAACTTCAACGGCGTAGATAAGTGCTACGCCATTCAGGCCGGTCGTGAACTCCGCGTCATCGTGGATTCGGATAACGTGTCGGATGAAAAAGCGGGTCAGCTGAGCTACGATATTTCACAGAAAATTGAGAAAGAAATGCAGTATCCCGGTCAGATTAAAGTGACGGTAATTCGGGAAATGCGTTCCGTAGCTTACGCAAAATAAGCAAGTTTATACAAGCAAAAACCCCGCTGGTTAGTACCAGCGGGGTTTTTGCTTGTATAGGCGACTTATCTTCGCTTGTCTTTCACCCGTTTTTGTTCAAATCGGAATGAAAGGGCTTGGCTGCGGGCTGGATAAGTAATTTCGTAGAAGTGAGCCGCCCGATTGGACTGGAGTAAAAGTTTGCCTCGCATGGCCTCGCCCGGCTGCAGTATCATCTGGCGAAACGTTTCCCGCTCGAAGTTGCCCTGCTCCCAGGTAAGCTGATCCATCCGATTGCCAAAACGCTGGTGGTCAGCTACTCGCTTAACCGCCAGGGTTTGCCAGCCTGCGGCAATGCCCGCCCGTTTGGAAGCGTACTCCTGATACGTTTGCCGCGAGTTCGTTTGGGTCGCTACATCAGTGGCAACCAAACCCACCAGTAAGACGGTATTGAACACTTTATTGAATTGAAGAATCTTCCGTTCCTGCTTAATTTGTCGGGCTACTCGCTGCAATTCCAGGTCTGGATCCAGGCCTCGTTTTCGCCAAGGGTTGAGCGTACCAGCGGATGTTCTGTATAGTAACAGGGTTTGCGTTTCATCCAAGGCGGTAATTTCGAAGTCATGTGGTTTGATTTCGATGGGATGCTGGGTGAGATTCGTAATTTCAGTATCAAAAATCAGGTACTCGATTTTATCTCCCGGCTGACGGCTGAGATAAACGGATTCAAAAGCCGTAACGACTTTTAAGCTATCATTGATCTGACGAGCTACTTCCAGGCCATTTTCCCGCTGGGTATCCGGAGTAAGGGACTTAAGCTGAAGCGTCGAACGCGTACAGGAAGTTGAAAGAAGGACAATCGTAAAAATGTAGAGGTATGTTTTCATAGCTAGTGCGGATGCGGTTGACTAGCCGAAAATACAGAGGAAGCTCCTGATGATGAAAGAATTAACAGATTTTAACGACGAGCGTTAGTAACCAGAAATACATAAGGGAACGTTTTATGCCTCAGGTCAACGAAATTACGAAACGTTGCCTTGAGGCATAAAACGCTATTTAGAATACTTAATCAATAAGAGCGACCACCGAAATTTCTACGGAAACATCTTTGGGCAGGCGGCTAACCTGAACGGTTTCACGGGCAGGGTAGTCACCTGAGAAGAACTCGCCATAGATGGCGTTTACTTCCGCAAAATCGTTCATATCTTTCAGGAAGATAGTGGTCTTAACTATATTATGGTAATTCATGCCTGCTGCATGTAAAATTTCGCCAATGCTTACCATAACTTGGCGAGCTTCGGCCTGGATTCCGGCTTGGCTAGCGGCTAGATCGGCAGCGATCTGACCGGAAACATACAAACGACCATCTATTTTTACTGCTTGAGAATAAGGTCCGATGGGTGCGGGTGCATTGGGAGTGAAAATAA
>NZ_JBMDWJ010000028.1:0-6246 GCF_048595215.1 Siphonobacter sp. | reverse complement strand
AACGGGTTTGCCGACCAGTTCAAACATTGGACCCAACGTAGGTCCTCCGTTGAACGTGGGTGCCATGTACAACAAAGGTCTGGAAGTAGCCCTGAACGCCCGTATCATCAATACGGCGGACTTCCAGTGGAATTCTAGCTTTAATATCACGTTCAATAAAAACGAAGTATCAGCCTTAGCTCCGGGAATCAATGTATTGCAAACCGGAACGAGTGGCTCTGAAACGGTCAACCAAACGGCTCCCGGTTATTCACTGGGCTACTTGTGGGTAGTACGTACGGCTGGCGTAGATCCGTCTACGGGTAAGCGTATTTTCCTGAACTCGCAGGGAGACAAAGTTTACTATCAGTACTACGCTCCTTCGGGCCAGTTCAATTATTCGACTACTCCCGATGGACTCACCCGTTACGTAAGCCCAACCGGTGGAACGTCGATTACGCAGGCGGCTGACGGGGTGATGTACGCGAACGTAGTGCCGAAGCAGTACGGTGGCTGGGATAACAACTTCAAGTACAAAAACTTCGATTTGGGTGTCATGCTGACGTATCAGTTAGGCTTCAACGTGTACTACGGTACGAATGCGGGTCTGCACGATCAGCGTTGGTGGAATAACCACTCAGACGTTCTGACCGATGCCTGGATGCAGGAAGGAGATGCGGGTAAAAAATACGCCCGTCCGGTCTACGGTGACAACGTATCCAACGGTTCAGCAATGCCCATGGACATCAACGTATTCAAAGGTGACTTCCTGAAACTACGTAACCTGACCTTAGGTTATACGCTGCCTTCTTCACTGGCTACGAAACTAAAAATGAACAGCCTGCGGGTATACGCCAGCGGACAAAACCTGGCCATCTGGACGAAGTATCCCGGTCCTGATCCGGAAGTATCTTCGAATGGTAACAGCACTACGGGTCAGGGCGTTGACCGGAACACCGTGGGTAATGCCCGTACCATCACGATTGGACTTAAAGCTGGTTTTTAATTATCAACAGACGAGACTTTCATGAAAAAGCACTTCATATACGCTTCTATTCTTTGCCTGACCGGATTAGGTGCCTGCAATAGAGATTATCTTTCCCCTACACCCGAAACGTCGGTAGCTATTGACGAATCGTTGAGTACGCCCAGCCGGGTTAATACGCAGTTGCTCTCCCTGTACGCAGCCCTGAAGGCAGGTAACTTCTACGGCGGCCGATACGTTATTTACGGAGACATTCGGGGGGAAGACTTTATCAACGAAACGTCTAACCTGATTACGGGCTCTGACGTATGGGCTCTCAACGCGACCAACAGTACGACGGCCATTACGAACCTCTGGTCCTACGCGTACCTGACGATTAACCGGTGTAACCTGTTTATTGATGGTATGAATGCGGGCGGAAGTGCTCTGGTTGGAGCCGAAACGGCTGCTCAGTACTTAGCCGAAGCCAAGTTGATTCGGGCCTTGAGTTACTACAGCCTTTTGCAGTTCTATGCTCGTCCTTATGCCGATAATAAAGGGAACAATCCCGGCTTGCCTTTACGCTTAACGGGGATCTCGACCTCCGGATCGTCCGCTCTGGCCAGAAGTTCGGTAGCCGAAGTATATACGCAAGTGTTAGCTGATTTGAACGAAGCTGAGGCCAACCTGCCTGCTTCGTATTCTCCTGCGGCTACTAATACAACCCGTGCTCACAAAAACACGGCGATTGCGTTGAAAACCCGGGTGTATCTAAGCATGCAGGATTACGCGAAAGTGGTTACGGAAGCGAATAAGATTGTGACCTCCGCCGCTCCGTTTACATCTCCAACGGGTGTAGCTCATGCCTTACAGTCGAACATTACGACGGTATTCACGAACTATACGACAACGGAATCCATCTTCTCCCTACCCATGACGGTTACGGGAGGAGATAACCCAGGAACGCAAAACCAATTGGGGTACTATTTTTCACCTACGGCAGCAAACGGTGGGGTAGGGAACCAGGAGTATTCGCTTAATCCGAATGGCATTATTGCGAATACGAACTGGAAAGCGAGTGACACCAGACGTTCCTTTGTTGCTACCACCAGCAATGGAAAACGCTGGCTGACAAAGTACAAAGCCCCCAGCCCGTATACGGATTATGTACCGGTCATTCGTTACGCCGAAGTACTGCTGAACCTAGCCGAGGCCCGCACGCGTACGACGAACAGCGTAGATCCGCAGGCGGTCGCTCTGCTTAATGCCGTTCGCAACCGTTCGGATGCAACGACTACATTTACAACGGCAAGTTTTGCCTCAGCTACGGAGCTTATCGATGCCATTCTGCTCGAAAGAAGAATTGAGTTTCTGGGTGAAGGCTTACGCAACAATGATCTGATGCGGTTGTTACAAACCATTCCGGCCAAGGGTACAGTGCCCGCGAAAAGTTCGTCCGAAAACGGATACATCTGGCCCATTTCATCTTCAGAATTAGCCCTGAACCCGCTGGCGAAGGATAACTAATTTTCTTCTTATTCGCTTTTAGTAAGGCGGCTTGTTCTTCGGAACAGGCCGCCTTTTTTCTTGTTAGTCTCTTCTTCTTTTTTCCGTGAATTCTATACTTTCTGCCGAAATGTAAGATCAAGAACATTGTCGAATAATAGTACTAAATACTCAACCCATATTGGAGGAGCAAATTTTGCTTTTTCACGCATTTTTGAAGTCAAGAAACATTGGACAACTTCAGTAGTACCAAAATTTAATTTCTTTAAAAATTTTAAAATATGGTATGTTTTAAGGTGATCTAGTAATCAGTTTATCAAAAATTCTGCGTTTAGGGGGTATTTTTTAGCATTTTTGAAAATTCCAGCATTAGATTTCTTCTCTGAAGTATAACTACACAAATAATATTTTACAGAATTTTATTCGGATATATATAGCAAACAGCTAATTTTGTAGCCCCTTTTTAAACGACCTCTTCGTGAAGGTTGATTTTTAAGTATAAAAACTCACATTTAAAATCAATAACCTAAGTACTTAGTCATTTCTCACTTCATCATTATTCAAGCTATGCCTAACTACTACACGTTTTCATCTTCGAGAAAGATTTTGCTTTCATTACACTCATTTATCTGCTAGCATTCGCTGGATTCTCAGATAAATAAGGTTCTGCTTCTCTTGTTTTTCTTTTTGTTTATTTCTTAACCAATTCATCCACAACCATGAAGAAACTTTTATTCTTCACTTTTCTGATGCTATTCGGGTGGATCGCCCAGGCACAGGATCGCATCGTAACGGGTACCGTTACGGCTTCCGAAGATGGAGCACCCATTCCTGGGGTTACTGTTGTTGTTAAAGGCAGTAACACCGGAACCAATACAGACGCGAAAGGTACCTACCGGTTAACCCTACCTGCGAATGGTACGACACTGGTATTCAGTGCGGTCGGCTTCGGTCGTAAAGAAGAGGAAATCAATGGCCGAACGACGATTGATGTCATTCTTCAATCGAGTGTTGAATCGCTGAACGAAGTGGTAGTCACCGCTCAGGGTATCGAAAGAGATACGCGTTCGTTGGGATATGCTACTCAAAATGTAAATGGTTCGGCGTTAGCCCAACGCTCGGAACCCAACGTTTTGAACACGCTGCAAGGTAAAGTAGCCGGGGTCAATATTACGAGTTCTTCTGGTGCTCCGGGTTCTTCTACGAACATCAACATCCGCGGGATTACTTCCTTCAATGGTAGTAACCAGCCGCTCGTCGTTGTAGATGGTATCATCTTCAACAATGACGTAGACAACTCCCAAAATACGCTTTTTGGCTCGCAGCCTTCTAGCCGTCTCGCCGACATTAGCCCTGAAAGTATCGAGTCCATCAACGTACTGAAAGGCCCTGCCGCTTCGGTATTGTATGGTTCCAGAGCTTCCGCCGGGGTAATTGTCATCACGACCAAGAGCGGAAAAGGCTTAAATGGTAAAACCGAGGTTACGTTTAACTCTTCGGTAAACTGGCAAAATGTTGCGTATCTGCCTAAGCTTCAGAACCAGTACGGACAGGGTACGCAGAACAACTACGTAAACAACAGTACGAATTCCTGGGGACCTGCGTTTGGTACGCCTGGTTTCGAAACGGTACAGAACTTCCGCGGAGAATCGGTTCCCTACCGGGCTTATCCGAACAACATCCGGGATTTCTACAAAACGGGAACCATGTTCCAGAACGCCCTGAATATTGCGGGTGGCGATCAGAACAACAACTTCGCGGCTACGATTTCCAGTACCATTCAGAATGGGGTTATTCGGGAGAGTGATTTTGATCGTCATAGCGTACAAGTGGGTGGAAACAGCAAGCTGAAAAACGGTATTAAACTGGGCGGCACCATCACGTATGTAAAGTCGGCTCAGAAAAATACGCTGATGGGTAATGGCGGTAGTGCTTTTGGACAGATTACGCGTATTCCCAGAAGTTACGATCTGGTAAACACCCCGTATCTGGATCCACTCACGGGTGAAGATTTTTACTTCGTGAATGGTCAGAATCACCCCTTGTGGAGCATCCAGAATACCTTCTTTAACAGCAACGTTGACCGTGTTTTTGGTAACCTTTCCGTCGGATACGACATCACCAATTGGTTAAACGTTAGCTATCGGGTTACTGCGGATACGTATACGGACAACAGAAAGCAGGTTCAACGCGTAGGAGCGGCCCGTGCCCCCCAGGGCCAGATCGATGAAGATCTGCGTTTCCGGTCGGAGCTGAACGGTGACCTGTTGATCACCGCCAAGAAAAATGACCTGTTTGTACAAGGCCTGAACGCGAATCTGTTGTTGGGACAAAACCTGAACCAACGGTCGTATAGAGAATCAGGCGTTGTTTCGCAATCCTTGGCGATTCCTGGTTTCGATAACGTGGGTGTAGGTTCGGTATTCACCAGTTCCTACGCGTCTACCAACAGACGTCGCCTCGTTGGTCATTACGGCCAGCTTTCGTTGGATTACAAATCGTATCTGTTCCTGGAGTTATCCGGCCGGGTAGATCAGTCTTCCACCTTACCGAAGAATCAAAATGCCTATTTCTATCCTTCGGCTGCCTTAAGTTTTGTACCGCTTGAAGCCTTTAACGTGAAAACGGATGCGGTTTCTTACTTGAAGGTGCGAGGAAACATTGCCCGGGTAGGTCGTGATGCTGATCCGTATCGCTTACAGTCCTTCTTTACTTCGGCAACTTTCGGTAACAACGTAGCGGATATAACCTTCCCTCTGAATGTGGGCGGTACTAGCCTCCCCGGTTTTCAACCCGATGGTCGGATTGGTTCTTCGAACTTAAAACCTGAGTTTGTGAACTCGTTTGAAGTAGGTCTGAACGTAGGCTTCTTCAATAATCGTCTGGGTGTTGACTTTACGTACTTTAATACCAAAAGTACCAGCCAGATCTTTAACGTAGCGATCTCAAATTCCAGCGGTTACGATACTCGCACGACGAACATCGGCGAAATGCAGAACAAAGGGATTGAATTACAGCTTTCGGCTACGCCCATTCGTACCTCTTCCTTCAAGTGGGATGTTCTGTTGAACTTCACGCGTATTCGTAACAAAGTGATTGCGATCTCGGAAGGTGTTAACAACTCCAACATTACGGGTAACAGTTTCTCCGGTATTGCTCCTTCGATTGCCGTCGGTTATCCGTATGGCGTAATCATCGGAACGGCTAATGCCCGTACCGAAAGTGGTGAATTACTGATCAACCCCAATACGGGCTTATTTATGCCAGGTATTGCCGGACAAGTAATCTCGAATCCGCAGAAAGACTGGGTAGCTGGTTTAACGAACAACTTCTCTTACAAAGGTTTTACGTTGTCCGCACTGGTGGATGTCAACAAAGGTGGACAAATCTATTCCTTCTCTCAGGTAGATATGCGTAGTGCCGGACAGACTGAAATTACCGGTGTTGATCGTAACCAGCCTCGCATTTTACCCGGCGTTATTCGCAATGCCGATGGTACCACGCGTCCGAATAACATTCAGATCTCCGCTCAAAGTTACTGGCAGGGCCTGGGTGGCTTAGCTTCCGAAGGAGCCGTATTTGACGCAACGGCGTATCGTCTTCGGGAAGTTGCTCTGAACTACTCCCTTCCCAGCTCGCTGCTAAGTCGTACGCCTTTTGGCAACATCAGCATTGGCGTGAGTGGCCGGAACCTGTGGATGTACGCTCCTGGTTTCCCCAGCGATCCTGAAATCAATACGCAAGGAGCCGGTAACATTCAAGGTCTAGACCTGAACGGTATTCCTACTACACGCAAT
>NZ_JBMDWJ010000027.1:0-24535 GCF_048595215.1 Siphonobacter sp. | reverse complement strand
CTGCTGGTACTACCCGTAACGTTCCCGTTTGCATACGATGCTACCTTACATACCTTCTTTACGGGATTTGTGCTCTCGATGATTTTCGCCCACGGACCCATCATTTTACCGAGCGTTCTAGGGTTTCGGGGTCCGTTTTTTCATCCTGTATTATACGTAGGTAGCCTGCTGCAATCCGTCGGCTTACTGATTCGAGTGGGGGCTGATGTGACGGGCAATCCAACCGGGCGATTAGCGGGCGGCGTTTTACAGGGACTGGCGATCTTTTTGTTTCTGGGCAGTATGGTCTATGTATTACTACGTTCTAAAAAATAAACCTATTCCTGCAATCTCCCTACGGTCCGGTCTTCAGATTTTTTCAGTCGTGTAAGAGAGGATAGTTAGCCCTTGCCCTGAGGCCTGATCGACTGGGAAAGGCGTATCTTGTCTTCACTGAAAGATCGTTAGATTCAACAACTTTTCTTACAAAAGACAATTTACCCTGCTCCTATCCTACCATTCCAGCAAAAAATCGGTAACTTTTTCATTCCAAATGGGTTTAGTTAATGCTTAAGTAGTCTTGCTCTATTGATGTCCTCTTCGAATCTGCCTCCATCCATACTTTTAGCTTTGAAAGCCGCTCAGTTAGGGACGTGGCATCTGGATTCAATGACAAAAACGTTGCATGCGGATGCTTATACACAACAGTTATTGGGTATCTCGGCTCATGCCGACTACCAAACGTTTCTAGAGGGACTCCATCCCAGTTCTCAACATCAGGTTAGTCAGCTGGTTGAACGGGCTTTAAACGAAGAAATACAAATAGACCTTACGTTCCAGCGGAACGGCGATTCCAATCAGTGGATTCGCTGGTGGGGAGCGTCGGAGTTGGAAGCCGGGAGTCTGGTGCTTCGCGGCGTTGCTCAAGTAGTAACCCCGCCCGCTCCATCCACGCCTTTTCATTCGTTACAACCCCTATTTGAGCTATCGGATGATTCGATAGTGGGGCTGGCTTTACTGGATGAAAATGACTTTACTTACCTTCGGGTAAATACGTGTTATGCGGCCTTGAACGGAAGTACGGTAGAAGAGCTTCTGGGCACTTCTTTTACGAGAGCCAATCCGGAAGCGAAAAGAGTAGATCTTGAGAAAAGCTTACGGCAGGTGCTTTCTTCGGGGGTCACTCTTCGGGTTAAAGAAGTGGAAATCCCGCTGCAGTCTCAAGAAAACCGCCCCTCCCATTACGTCGATCTTACCTATCAGCCTCAGTGGAATGAGGACAGCCAGCGGTATACGCAGCTTTTAGTACTCGCCACTGATGTGACCGGACAAGTCTACATGAGAAGGGAGTTGGAAAACCAAAAGGCTCAACTTGAACACGTCATCCAATCGGCTCCGGTATCCATTGCCCGCTTGGTTGGTCCTGAATTTAAGATTTCCACCGTCAATCAGGCGTTCATCGAAATTGCCGGAAAAGGGCCTCACATATTAAATAAGCCTTTGATTGACGTAATGCCAGAAATTAAGGGACAGCCTTTTTTGGCATTACTCGAAGAAGTGTACACCGAGCAACAGATCTTTGAGCAAAAAGCGTTACCCGCCTGGATTGTCGAGAAAGGTCAGACCCGTCATAAGTTTTTTAATGTTTGCTATGCTCCATTACGCAACGATGATGGACAGAGTTACGGCGTACTCTGTTTTTCCGTTGATGTGACGGATCAAGTAAAGCTCCAGAAGCGAATTGAGCTGACGAGCCAATCCCTGCAAAATGCCGTGGATCTGGCGGAGCTGGGTACCTGGACGATTCACGTAGAAGATCAACTCCTTTCTTTTTCACCCAGTGTTAGTCGCTGGATTGGCTTTACCTCTGCTTTAACCTTCGAACAGATCAGTACCATGGCTTTAAACGCAAAGGCATTGGAAGAGGCCTTTCGAAAAGCTTTATCTAAACAGGGCAAGCGGCGACTAGAAGTAGAATTTGAAATTGTCAACCCGCAAACGAAGCAAACCTACATACTCTATGCCTTAGGTAATACTCAATTTAATGAGCAGGGCCGGGCGACGTATCTGCGTGGTTTCGTTCGGGATGTAACCGCTGAGCGGAAAATGCAGCAAGTGCTTGAAAGTAAGGTGGAAGACCGTACCCGGCAGCTAGCCACTTCCAATGAAAACTTACAAGCCAGCAACGAAGAACTGGTCCTAACCAATGAACACCTGAGTCGCTCGAATGAAAGTTTAGAACAGTTTGCGTTCATAGCCAGTCACGACCTACAGGAACCCCTTCGCAAGATTCGACAGTTTTGTGACTTACTGGTCAAATATTACCATCGGGATCAGGTCCTCAACGAAACCTATCTGGATCGTATCCGGCAGTCTGCCTCCCGAATGAGTGAGTTAGTAAGTGATTTGCTGGCTTTTTCTCAAATTTCCAACGCCACTCCCAAGTTAAAGGACGTAGACTTGAATAAAATCCTTGAACGGGTACAGGAAAACTTATTCGTTTCGCTGGAAGAAACGCAGGCTCAATTACAGATTTCTCCCCTACCGCAAGTAATGGGCGATGCCCTGCAACTTGAACAGCTTTGGCAAAACCTGGTATCCAACGCCCTGAAGTTTAGTAGCAAAGATCAAACCGGTCAAAAACAAACCCCACGCATCGTCATTGACGCTCAGATTGTACCGGCCAGCCAATTACCTAGTCCATTACAGGTAAAAGCCAAGCGGTATTACCAACTTAGCATTCAGGACAACGGCGTCGGCTTTGAAGAAAAATATGCTGAACGCATTTTTGGAGTATTCCAAAGACTCCACGGCAAGGCCGAATTCAAGGGTTCGGGTATTGGCCTATCCATCTGTCAAAAAGTAGCCCATAACCACGGCGGCTTGATTACGGCAGAAAGTCAGATCGGAAAAGGGGCCATATTTAATGTGTATTTGCCCGCCCAGTTCTAGTACTTACCTATCCAGACTAACAGTACAACGAATTCTTTTCTGAAAACGGGTACCTATCTCCAGTACTGAAAAAGCTTTACCTCGTATAGGTGATGAGCAAAAAGAGGTCCATCACTAAGTATACTGTTTCATAATCTCCCTTAATTAAACGGATCGAAGAGGTTTGATCATTCCATCCATAGATGATCGCAACCCTTTCAACCTCTAAACGTATAATCCTTTATAGCTTATAAAATCCTGCTGCACTAGTTAGAGAAGACATTAATTGAATAATTCATTGATAAAAATTGATTATATGGATAAATTTGCAATACTACGCCAGAGCGTAGATTGTATACCTAATACAGTGATCATACCGGCTTACCATTTACTCCCCAGGAGAGGTGTAGCGTAGAGGAAGGTTTGACTGTACCACGTGTACTTTACATTGCTCTATTTTTGTGTATGATTCATAATGTCACTTCTGCAATGCGTACGACCAGCACTGATTTTGATTTATGGCAAGAGTATCTTGCTGGCAATGAAGCGGCATTAGGCAATATTGCCGAAAGGTATTATTCCACATTAAAGCATTACGGTCAGAAGTTTTCCGTTAGCGATTTCGTTGTCAAAGACTGCATCCAGGACCTCTTTCTACAACTGTGGCAGAACAGAACGCAGATCAACGAAACCATTTCCGTTAAACATTACCTGCTCAAGGGACTCCGTAACCACATTTTCATTCACATTCGCTCTACCAAGCGAATGGTAAACTATGACCTTGACTGGGACATGGGGCCTCTGGAAAACATCAGTGGAGAATCCATCCTAATTGATGATGAAGCCTTTGTAAGCCGCGTTCATCAACTGAAAGAGTTGATGAGTCAGCTCTCCCCCCGCGAACGGGAAGCTATCTACCTGCACTATTATCAGGATATGAGCATTACAGAAATTGCGGAAGTCATGCAAGTTAATCGGCAATCGGTTTCTAATTTTCTGACCCGAGCCATGTCTAAAATGCGGAATCACTGCCAGCCGCAGCACTTGCTCATCTTTTTGTATTTATTTTTAAAATTTTAGTATTAAACAGAGTATGTCCGGTGGAATGCTGCATATAAGCATCAGATAACGCCAATGAAGCCGGACTATCCATGACCTCTTTTGATACTGTAGAAGATTTTTTAACCAATGACGCTTTCCGGGAGTGGATCCTGGGCCGTACGCCCCAAGACCATCCATACTGGCAGGAATGGCTCCGGCAGAATCCGCACAAGCGGGAGTTGTATGAACAGGCCGCCGCCCTTTGCCTGGTTTTAAGTGGCGATCCTCAGCCTTTAGCCGAAACTCAGTACCCGGAAGAAATTCAGCAGATCAAACAATCCTTACAAGAGGCCAAATTACGGGAGCTTTCTACCGCTAACCTTCGCGTGTATCGGCCCTCACTCCGTTGGCTGGCTCCGCTGGCAGGTTTGGCGGCGTTGGTAGTCATTGGCTTTTTTCTGAAAGATTTCATCAAGAATTCTCCTAACATTTCTAATTCAACACTGGCTGAAAAGAAAGCCTCGGCCACTAAAGATCGTTGGGAAAAGATTGTTAATTCGGGTACGTCGGATCAACTCATTACGCTTACCGACGGCTCTTCGGTTTTACTGGCTCAGGGCGGACAGCTATGGGTTAACCTTCAAGCTCAGCAGCGGGAAGTTTATTTAATTGGGGAAGGTTTCTTTGAAGTAGTTAAGGACCAGACCCGTCCATTCTGGGTGTATACGCCCGTTCTTACCACCCGGGTCGTAGGTACCAGTTTTCAGGTTCAGGCTATTCAGGATCAGAACATTGCTTTCGTAAAAGTAAAAACGGGTAAGGTCTCCGTAAACTCCATGAAAGACCCCGGTCGGTACTTGGTTCTGGAAAAAAACGAACAGGTCGAACTCGATATTCAAACGAATCAGCTCACCAAACAAACGCTAGCGATCAACCACCACCGCCCCAATGCTAGTTCGGTACTAAATGACAATCAAAACTTTGAATTTACCCCGGTTACCGAGGTTCTCAATCGCCTTCAGCATACCTATCATACCAAAATTGAATTTGACCAAGCGAATTTACGGGGCTGTACCTTCACCGGCGATTTGAATGGAGTTCCCTTTGCCGAGAAAATTAGACTGATCTGTTCGGCCGTTGAAGCTTCCTATGAAAAGCAAGGGGATACCATTTACGTGACTGGCCACAGCTGTAGTCCCTAATCCTTGCATAGTCAGCAGAATCTTTTAGTTTATCCATCTAACCTAGTACTCTTTTTCTTTTTCTGCCTCACGCGGAGAATGGGATTTCTATTGCTCATTTTTTACACCAAACTCCAGAACCTCTAACGACAATGCTTCTACCATTACACGTCCCAAAAGGCTATCAGCGGACCGTCCTTCGGCTGGTGGGCTGTTTGCTAAGTCTGCTGATTTTTCTACAGACGGAAGTTTATGCTCAGCAAGATCTGAACCGTCGCATTTCGATTGTCGTCAAAGATCAGAACGTCGAAGATGTACTCAAGCGGATTGAAAAACTCGTCGGCGTCAAGTTCATCTACAGTCGGGAAATTATCCAGTCGAAACAGAAAATCAGTTACGAAGCTCAGAATCAACCCATTCAGACGATCTTGAATGAGATTTTGAATCCGATTCAGATTACCTACGAATCAGCCGGTAATCAAATTCTGCTCAAACGAATCGTCCCGCCTACCTCAACGTTAAAAAAAGAAACCGATTTAGGGGCTGAGATCCCCATAACCGGTACTGTTTCTGACGACAAAGGCAATCCGGTGGTTGGGGTCAATATCCTGATCAAAGGTACTACGCGGGGTACCGTTACGACTAGCGATGGAACCTTTAAACTGCTGGTAGCCAGTGAAGATGATGTCTTGCTTTTCAGTTATCTGGGTTATAAAACCCAGGAAGTACGCGTAGGCAAACAAAGTTCGATCAGCCTGACCCTAAGTGACGACAATAAGGTACTCGATGAAGTAGTGGTGGTCGGCTTTGGTCTTAAAAACAAAAAGGAAACGCTTTCGGGGGCCATCTCAACGGTAAATGCCGATGAGCTATCGCATGCCAGCACCGTTACAGCCGCTGGAGCGTTGGTGGGCAAGATTCCGGGTATTGCCTTTCGTCAAAGTTCGGGTCGTCCGGGCAGTGCTCCCACCATTGAAATCCGTAACTATGGGTCTCCACTAGTTATTATCGATGGGATCCAGAAAGATTACGGCAGCTTTGCCCAACTCGACTTTAACGACATTGAGAACATCTCAATACTGAAAGATGCGTCGGCTTCCATCTACGGAATGCAGGCTGCGAATGGGGTACTGGTCGTGACGACCAAACGGGGTAAACGCAATCAGAAACCCACGATTACGCTGCAAAGTTACTATGGCCTTCAAATCCCGGCTGGTTACAACAAACCCGCCGATGCCGCCACGTACATGAAAGCCATTATTCAGGACGAAACCTATAATAATGTGCCCGATGCGGCTCGAACAATCAATCGGGAGCAGTATGATAAGTGGGTCAGAGGTACGGAACCAGGTTTTCAATCCTTCGACTGGTACAATTACATCTGGCAAACCAGGCCTCAGGTTTACGGAAGTCTGAACATTTCCGGTGGCAGTGACAACGCGGACTATTACATCAGTCTGAACCGCATTGAGCAGAAGAGTATGCTGCGGAATTTTCACGGCTTCGATCGTACCAACTTTCAAAGCAATGTCAACTTCAACATTACTAAAAAGCTTAAGGTTGGGGTACAGATGAACGGGCGTCTGGAACGAAACCGGCAACCGGGCCTTCCGGGTGATGATTACGAGTTTGCCCTACAGGCAGCTTTCCGAAATTTGCCGACCAAACGACCTTTCGTTAACGACGATCCCCGTTATCCGGGAATCTCGGCGATTGATCCTCAATTCAGCTATGGCTGGATCAATGAAGAAATGTCCGGTAAGTACGAGTCGCAGATTCGGATCATGCAAATCAACGGTACCGCCGAATACAGCATTTTCGATGGCCTCAAAGCTCGGGCCCTGGTTAGCTACTGGTACCGAAACAGCCGAACTGATTTGCGGGAAAAATCTCCGCTCTTGTACCGTTTCGACGAGGCTACCAACGCCTACGCCATTGCCTATCAGGGCAATGCCCGCTACCTGGAACGTTATGTGCAAAACGCGGAGGAGATGACCAGTAACGTACAACTCGACTACGAGAAGACCTTTGACAAGCATCACGTGCATTTGGTTACGGGGATGGAAACGAAGTCGGCTAATTACCCAAGTGTATATATTCTGGGAAGCCAGGAAGCAAATGGCATTCCATTCCTGACGACCAAATCTACGACCAACGTAGGAGATGGTATTCCTTTTAACCAGAACCGACTGGGTATTCTGGGAAGATTCAACTACGACTTTGATAACAAGTATATTATGGAGTTATCGGGTCGGTATGATGGCTCTTACTTTTACAAAAAAGGCAAACGTTTTGGCTTTTTTCCTTCCGGATCGCTGGCGTACCGGATTTCGCAGGAAGGATTCTGGAAAAATAATGCGTTCCTGAGTCAGAACATTGATGAAGTAAAAATTCGTGGTTCCTATGGCGTACTGGGGAGAGAATTAGGTAACGCTCTAACCTATATCACAGGCTATAATTTCAATCAGGGCTCAGCCATTCTGGATGGCCGGGATGTAGTTTCCAGCCGTATTACGGGTTTGGCTACCGATAACATTACCTGGGGCCGGGTATACGTACTGGATTTTGGAATCGACGTAGGCTTACTGGGCAATCGCCTTACGGCGGGTTTTGACTGGTTTGATCGTCACCAGACAGGTGAATTAGCCAGCCGATATGATGTCCTGCTACCCAACGAAATTGGTTTTAGCTTACCCGCGGAAAACCTGAACAGTGATCATACCAAAGGTATTGAAATGCACATGGGTTGGAAAGACAACGTGCGGGACTTCAATTACTTTGTGAGCGGCAATTTCACCTTTTCCCGCTGGATTACGGGGACGCGTTACAAACCCAGATGGGCCAATTCTTATGATCGCTATCGGGACGTATGGAACACGGAAGGTCGCTTCCGGGATGGTAGTTTTCAACTCGTAGCCAATGGTCAGTTTCAAAGCTGGGAGCAGATTGCCAATCACCCCATTGATCAGGATCACTACGGTAATACCACCATTCGACCCGGTGATTACATCTATCAGGATACGAATAACGACGGTTACATCAGCGATCTGGATATGAAGAACGTTACGTACCGCCTCAATAACGGAACACCCTGGTTAAACTTCGCCTTCCAGGCCGGAGCTAGCTGGAAAGGGTTCGATTTCAGAGCCGAGTTTGCCGGAGGTTCGAAGTTTACCTACGAACAGCAATGGGTGATGCGATACTTCGATGGAAACACCAATGTTTCGCAGTATCTGGCCGATAACTCTACCTGGTACAAAGACATCTGGGACAAAAACAGTGGATTTAATATCGGTAAGTATCCCCTACTGACCAAGGGCGTTAATAACTGGATGAATACCCACTGGCCCAATAGTAACTGGCAGACAAATGTTACGTATATGAAACTACGTAATCTTGAATTAGGCTATACGCTACCTGACCGGATGATCAAAAAAGCTAAACTTTCGGGCTTACGGATTTACGTGTCCGCTCAGAACATCCTGACTTTAACTAATATGCCTGGTGGCTTAGATCCGGAGATGACTGCTAATTCAGGCATCGCCTACCCTAACCCGCGGTTAGTCAATGCTGGTTTTTCCCTGAAACTGTAATACCTCTATTTACGCAAGATTATGAAACTCTCTCTTGGTTTACTGGCGATGGCTTTTCTGCTGAGTCTGGCGGGATGTACCACCGAATTGGATACCGAACCTACCAATATTTTACCCGAGCAGGGCGTCTTTACGGACAAAGCCCTGGCTCAATCGGTTCTGGCTAATTTTTACGCTTCGGTTAATTACGGTCAGACTAATAGTGATCACGGTAATTATCACTTGCTGGATGAAGCGAACCTTTCCTACGGGCCTGCGACCACGACGGATGCCGAAAAGATTATTCCCCGTGATTTTTTTCAAACGTACGATTATGGCTTGGTTCGCCGCATGAATCAGTTTCTGGTGGGCATTCGTTCGAGTGCGGCCCGATCGGCCTTACTCGAAGCAGACCGTAGTGATCTGGAAGCTCAGTGCCTCTTTTTAAGAGCCTGGTACCATTTCTGCATGGCTCGCTGTTTTGGCGGCATGCCCATTCTAGGGGATACTGTTTATACCTATGAATCGGGTATTGATCCGGTTCGGTTTCAGGTGCCGCGATCGACGGAAGCGGGAATTTATGACTATGTGATTGCCCAGTGTGACCTGGCGGCGGCTAGTCTCACTTCCTCCAAAACCACCAACGGCGGCGTTGCCAATAAATGGGCCGCCCTGATGCTTAAAGCAAGGGCTGCGGTCTATGCCGGTTCCATTGCCAATTATGGCAATAAAATCACGCCTAGTATAAGAACCCAGAATTGGGAAGCCGGTATTCCCGCGGACCAAGCAAGTAAATACTACAAAATTGCCCTTGAAACGGCTGAGCAGGTCATTCAACAAAGCCCTTACGTTTTGCAGATTGATCCTACGAACCTGGGCGAATCCTTTTATAAAGCAACGAGTGTAAAGTCGGGGAATACAGAAGTAATCTGGGCGATGGATCGACTACGGCCCAATGTGGTGACTCAGTTTACGAACTTCACCATGCCCTACTCGCACCGGGATTATACGGACGGAAATGCCCTCGGCGTAGTGTTGAATCTGGTCGAAGCCTTTGAAAACAAAGATGGCAGTGCTCCACAAATCAAGACGAAAAATGACGATGGGAGTTATGTATTCTATAATTCCGTAGAAGATCCTTTCACGAAAAAAGATGCTCGCCTCTGGGGAACGGTCCTCTACCCTAATGCTCCTTATCGGCAGACGCCCGTCATTCTGCAGGCCGGACAGCTTAACAAATCAGGTAATGAATACGTGATCCGAACTTCCAGTGCTGGCGGTCGGGATCCGGAAGGAAATCTCATTACTTCGATCAATGGACCGGTAGCTAATTCGGACAATTTTGTTAATAAAACCGGTTTTCTGGTTCGGAAATTCCTGGACGAAACACCCAATGCGGGACTTAATCCGGGTTTTAGCGAAATGTGGTGGCCGAGATTCCGTATTGCGGAAGCGTATCTGATTGCCGCCGAAGCCGCTTTCGAGCTGGGCGATAAATCCAAAGCAGTGACGAACCTGAACGCTACCCGTCGTCGGGGAGGAATCACGCCCGTAACCGAATCAACGATTACGTTCAACCACATTGTCAATGAATATCGGGTTGAATTCGCTTTTGAAGATCATCGGTATTGGGACTTAAAACGTTGGCGATTAGCCCATACCATCTGGAACGGTACGCCCAATGATCCCACGGCTCAGATGTACTCCCTGTTTCCTTATAAAGTAGTAGCTGCGGGCGATGCGAATAATGGCAAATGGGTCTTTACAAAACAGGTCTCGTACAAGATGGCCCCCAATCCCCGCAATTTCCCTTTGATGAACTACTACATGGCGATTCAGCCCAGCTGGCGAGCTAATAACCCCAAACTGGTATACAACCCTTTACAATAGTACTGATCTCATGACTATACCATCACTTTTTTATCGTCTGCTCCTTGTTCTACCGGTGCTTTTCCTGGCAGGCTGTAGCACGGAAATTGATAACTGGGACTACCCTACTTCCAAGGTTTCGGGCCAGTTTCTCTATAAAGGACAACCCATGCAACTCATGGGCACCGCTTCTGATGCGAACGGCTCAAACATGCTTCAGCTCCACCAAACGGGCGAAGGCTGGATTCAGGGCTTTGTGAAGGTATTCTCCAGGGAGGACGGCAGTTATACCATTAATACGTTCGATGGAGATTATTACATCAACCTGACTCCCGGGCGGGGCCCGTGGGTACCCAATACCGATACCTTACGGTTTTCCCTGAAAGGCGAAGAGAAGAATATCAATTTTGAGGTAACGCCTTATTTCTGGCTGAGTGATTTCAAGAGTAATTATCAGGATTCGGTCTTCACCGCCACGTTCAATCTAGAACAAGTAGTTGCTTCGGCTAGTATGGAAAAGGCAGTGATCCACCTCGCTCCAACGGCCATCGTGGACAATACTTCTAAGGTCTACGAAAAAGCGTTTACCACCGTGGTACCGGGCATTAATACCATCACCCTAAACTTAAAGGCCTTATCAAACGCCGAAAAAACAAATCTGAAGCGAACGGGCTTTTTGTTTGCACGGATTGGAATTAAAACCCGGAATGTGTCCGATTTGATTTATTCCAAAACCGTACCGCTTACGCCCTGATTTTTCTTAGGAATTTTCAAAAATACTCAGCTTCACCGGCTCATCTTTTTATTGTATTAAAGGCTGAAGGTTACATACCGGCTGGCATCCATAGATTCAGCGGGTTTCAAAGTGACGTGTTTTGTACCCTTGGTGCAAAGACTGATTATGTATTTTAGCGGAAGTTTTTACATCCCGGTGCCTTAGGTACCGGGATGTTTTATGATCTGCTTTACCCGTAAAGTAGGCTTTCAAGTGCCGCTTTTTTCCAGCATCGCAGTATCTTCGGTATACACTCGGGCTCACTGCTGATTTACAACATCGCCAATCTTTTAGTATTTAGTCTGTACCGTAGCCAGTAAGTCGTGAGGGTAGCCCTTTGGCTGAGCACTGACGGCATCTAGTCGTGCCACTTGACTTTCACTGAGGCTGATGTGGATTCCCTTTAAACTCGTCTCCAGATGATCTCTATTGCGGGCACCAATGATGGGAAAGACTCCTTTACTCCGTACCCACGCCAGTGCCAGCTGCCCCGGCGTGGCGTCCATTTCGCTAGTCATTCGCACTAGTTCATCTATAATAGCTTTGGTGCGGTCATCTTCCTGATAGCCATCGGTGTTTAATCGGGTGAGTCGTCCAGTAGAACCTTGTCGGTACTTACCGGTTAGTACGCCTCCCGCTATCGGGGAATAGGCCATCTTACCTAAGCCAAAGTAATCGGCCATGGGCGTCACTTCCCGCTCGGCGGTTCGTTCTAAAAGGTTGTATTCAAATTGAATCGCTGCTAGCGGTATCGAAGTGGCCAGAGAAGCCGCTTTCCAGGCGGGAAAATTAGCTACTCCCGTGTATAAAACTTTACCCGCTTTCACTAGGTCTTCCAAACCCCGAGCGACTTCTTCCAGCGGCGTAATGCCATCGTCAAAATGTGGGATATACAGATCAATGTAATCGGTTTTCAGTCGCTTTAAGCTACTTTCTATCGCCTGCCGCATGGCTTTACGGTGATTCCCGGTATGGGCTACCGAGGCCGTAGGCTGACTGCTTAGCGTATATTTGGTACAAAAGATAAAATCCTGCCGATTAGACTCGGTGAACCTACTGATAATCTCTTCCGCCTGCCCAAATTGATACCGGTCCGATACATCGATGAAGTTTCCACCCGCATCGGCATACGCCGAAAGAATGCGTAGAGCCTCTTCAGGAGCGGTACCGTAGCCACTGCGATCCCCTAATTGCGAGCCGCCCAAAATGAGTTCACTCGCGGGTAAACCCGTCTGGGTTCCGAATAGTTTGTAGTTCATTTGACAAAGGACCGCCTTAAGTAAGGCAGAGTCAAGTACGGCTAAATTCAGCCGTACCAATTTTTTTTATCTTTGTTAGGATGTACGAGCGAAAACTACCCGTTGAAATCGAATGCGGTCTGCACCTGTTCATGGAAGTACTGAACGGTAAATGGAAGATTAAACTCCTTTGGTGCATTCATTCAGGCATTCAGCGACCAGGCGAATTGCAACGCAAAATTGCTAAAGCGTCCCGGCGATTGCTGGATACCCAGTTAAGCCAGTTAGTAGAACATGGAATCCTGATCAAAACTACATTTGATGAAAAACCTTCAAGGGTGGAGTATACGCTCACGCCCTTGGGTGAATCTTTGATCCCCGTCATTGAATCCACAGCGAGATGGGGAGAGGCTCATCGGGAGGTATTAGAACCCTTGGTTAGCAAAGAGCAATCGGCAGGTTAATCAAGCCACAGACGATTCGCTTGCGTATACAAGCAAAAGCTAGAATGTCCGATTTGTCCAATTTACGAGGGTGGCTGACCACCAATTTTGTACCCTCAATGAAAGACAAATCACATGAAACTGAATCACATTAACATCGTCGTTACGGACGTTCCTCCAGCAATCCACCTGTTCGAAAATCAGTTAGGATTTAAATGCATTGTCAATCGAAAAGATAGGATGGCTGTTTTAACCAATACGGATGAATTTGCCTTGGTTTTATGGTCTTCACAACTGAATAAGGAGCAGACCGTGCAGTACCCCGAAAATTTCCATATTGGTTTTTATCAACCTGACCGCGAAGCCGTAATAGCTATCTATGAAAAGCTTCAGGGTGAAGCGGTGACGTTTGAGAGTGAGCCCAAGCAAATAAGAAACACCTTCGGTTTTTATTTTCATTTTGACCATCTGATGATTGAAATTAGCGTCATTCCTGCTTCATTTGATTAGACAAGTGGTTCGCCCCATACGTACGATCTGCCGTTGCGATCGTCACTCATTCTGCTTCTTCAGGCGAAATCATTCGTTGTAATCATCCCCCAACTGGATAAATCGGACATTTCGTTGTTGGTAGAGCTGTTTAGGCGTATTACCCGTATGCTTTTTTGTTTGTCTGATGAAATGGGATTGGTCGTAGTAATACCCTTGTGGGTAGAAATCACCTGCTCCAATTTGAGGTAAGGAGGAAAAAAAGGCCAGTTGTTCTAAATACTCCTTGAGCGGCAGTCCAAACGTTGTAGTGAAGTACCGATTGATCTGTCGAGCAGCCCAGCCTGTTTCGAGGGCCAACTGCTGCACCGATATAGCTCCCTTCGAGCGATAGACCCAATCTAACAGCTTCTGTTTCCTGGGGTCGATGCTCAGCGAATGGAGTTGCTCCTGAAGCTGTACACTTATGATTTCAACAAAAGCATCCAGAGAGGTTTGGGTAGACAACTCAAACCTCTCTGGGTAATTGAGTTCTTGACTGGAATTAGCGGGTAGCGTGGTTTTGAGTAGATACTCAACGGCTAACAGTTTGAAACGAACGCCAAACAAGACTGCCTGATCAGGAATCGTTATTTCCAGCCCGTGAGTGGATAAGCCAAAAATGTTTATTCGCGGTGGTTGATTGGGAAGAATAGAGCAAATCCATTCAATACCTGCATCAGGAAAAATCGTATACTGACTATGGGTACCACTCGTATTTTGTGTCTTCCAGAAAGTAAAAACAAAATCTTGAAGCCGTTCGCTAGGTGCATGATCTGAATAATGAATAATCATACGATCACTGAAATAGGGTTACAGGATGAGTTCTGATAATCTTATGACGCTGATTACAACTGTTTGTTAAGTACCCACTCATTTGGAGTAGTTCAACGGCGATATTATTATGATGAAACAATAGCCGTAGAACGAAGTCTACCTACGAGTAGAATACGATTCGTGATTGGATCCCAAACGTTAGTTCTTACTCGTCCATTTCTTGGGTTTCATTCCCATGCATTCTTCGAAGAGCCTGCCGAAATGACTCAGGTTCGTAAACCCAAGACGGTAGCCCGCTTCGGATACCGAAAGTCGCTCCTCCTTCAAAAGCCGGGCGGCTTCCTGCATTCGCAGATGCTGAAAATAGTCATACAAGCCTTTGCCGAATATTTGCTTGAAAAGCTTACGCAATTTCAATTCATTCATTCCACTCAATTTAACCAATTCAACGAGGGTCAATGCCCGATCTAACGAGGCACTCATCGCATTCCTCACCCGGTAAATGGCCTCCACTTCCGCCGTACTCATCGACCGATAAGGACTTGCTTGCCGGTAAGCCAGATTTTTAAACAGAAAATAAAGCAGATTTAGCGATTTCAGGCGATAGTAGGCATCCAGAAGTGCTCCTTCGGGAGCTGCCGTAACGATCTCATCTACCAGTACGGCGATCTCGGGGGACATGAATTCTTCAATCCAAAAGGTATTCTCTGCTTCAAAGAGCTGGCTAAACTTGGACTGATCTTTTCCAAGAAACTGTCTTAAGTAATCCATCTCGATCAATATCGTAATCTGCTTGATATGCGATTGTTTGGGAAAGCTAACTTCACTAGCTATACGTGAAGGCGTTATTCGCACGTGCGGCCTTTCCTGCACGAACTCCTTGCCAGTATCTGCTACCGTTTCTTGTCCATGCTTGAACATATTTTGAAAGGAAATTAACAGCCCCTTCTCGATAACTGTAATGGGCTTACGTTCATAGGTGAATCCTTCCCTGGAAACTAGCGACCGGATCATCATCATCATTTCGGGTAGAAAGTCGACTACTCTCATCTCCTGAAACTCCAGAGAATTCAACCCGCTTACCGGATCAGAAGCCGATACTCCCAATTTATCTGCCAGTTGAAGCATTTGTTGGCTATCGTTGGAGACCCGCATGATTTTGGACTATTATTATTCGTTTTACCGCTATTTTACCCGTAAACCTACGAATACTTTTGCCAAGTCTATTAACAAAAGACGTAGCGTCATGAAAAAGCGAATTATTATTTCAGGCGGAGGCATAGCAGGGCTCACCGCCGCCATTTTTCTTCAAAAACAGGGTCATGAAGTAACTATTCTAGAGCGGGCCAAAGAGTTTACGAATGCGGGGTATCTGCTCTCCCTCAAGAACTTCGGAGTAAAGATTATGGAGGAGCTTCACTTGGCTGGGCCCTTACGCCAAGCAGCAACGCCCTCTAACTTCATGGACTTTGTGGATGGCCAAGGAAGCCTTATTCGGCGTATCAGTTACCAAAAAATGAGTGAAGGAATGGAGCCATCCATCACCCTCACCCGGGGTGACCTTCACCACGAAATTTATCAGGCCATAAAGGACAAAGTCAATATCCGGATGGCTACCTGCATTGACGCCGTAGAACAGGATGCCCATCAAGTCAGGGTTACGTTAGGTACTACAGAAACCCTGGAAGCGGATGCTCTCATCATTGCTGAGGGCCTGCGATCCACTACTCGCGAGAAATGCTTTGAAGACAGCCAGTTAGAAGATTTTAACGTCTTTTACGTGGGAGGCCGGTTAGCTAAAAACCATTCGTATCAGGTCGGTTCCTTTCAATCCTTCATTGATGTCCACCAGATGCTTTCCATCTATCCCATCAGTAGGGATGAAGTGGCCATCCAATGCTATATTCATCAAACCCAGGCGGTTACCACTCTGCGGCAAAATGCCAAGCAGCTGTTGCAGCAATCGTTCCAAAATTACTCCGTAGAAGTGCAGACTTTGATAGCCGAATTACTCGAAAGCGGATTGGTCTTCGCCGACAAAATGGGGATGGTTCTTGCTCCTAACTTAGTTCAGGGAAGAGTCCTTTTGCTAGGGGATGCGGGCTATTGCCCTACGGCTCTATCCGGGATGGGAGCATCCTTATCCATTTACGGAGCAAAGGCGTTGGCACATTTCATGGCCGATTCCCCCAACGATCTCTTGCGAGCATTTTCGAATTACAATGCGGTTATGCAACCCATCGCTAAGAAATTTCAAAGTAATGCCCGAACTAATGCCGCCTCTTTTCTACCGGAAAACGAATTGAATCTACAGGCCTTCATTTCTTCTTTCAAGAACGCTTCCGAAGCCGAGGCTCACCATCGGTTGACGGATCAAATCATTCTTACGAATGATCAATTGCAATTTGTCCTTCACTAAGTACGCGATGAAACTCAAAAAGGCAGTACCTGTTCTCGCTGGATTTGCTACTATCGCAGGTCTAAGTTCCGTTTTTGCCCGTATCCAGGGTACGTTTGGGCCAGCCGCCAACGCCTGGTTAGGGCAGGCTTCAGTGCCTACGACCGCTATACCTTTCATCAGTATAAAGCTTTTGGGCCTTTACTGTAGTTGTATACTTGGGGGAATGCTAACTACGCGGTTAGGGGGTACGCGAAGGGAAAATCTTTGGGTGGGGGCTATCACGTCCTTGATGATTGGATGGCTTTGGCTGAATACGGTACATCCCTTTGGCTTTTGGATTTTGTTGATGCTTGGCGTCGTCCCGTGCGTTTTATTAGGTTATAGATGGGCTAGAAAGACTTCGTGAGTTACTGAAAAATACTGTTTTCATGGCAGCTACTTGGGGTATTGACCCGTTAGCCGTAATGAAAACAGTATTTCGTTTAAGCCTCCTTATAAGTCTTTTGCGTTCTGTTCAATCAATGCTGCCATCGTTGCATTAAAGGTGGTTAGCTCAATTCCCAACTGCTGAAAAAATTCTAAATCAGCCGTTTCCACACTAATAATGGCTTTCTGCAGTACTATTTCTCCATCCGGCGTCAGTTTGATGATCTTCGCCCGCGTATCGGTTGGGTGCTCCTGACGCGTGATGAATTTCTTCTCTTCCAGGGTTCTGAGTACTTTGGATACCATCATCCGGTCGGCATTGCTCTGATGAGCTATATCGATCTGCGTCACCTGATCATTTTCTCTGGATAACCAGGCTATGGCACAGAGCAGTGCGAACTGCGTATGCGTCAAATCCAACGGATCTAAGATCCGCTTTTGTTTCCGCTGCCATAAGAGGGTCAGTTGTCCCAGCAGATAGCCCGGACTGTCTTCGGGCTTTTTGAAATGGAATTCAATTTTTTGGGACATCGTTGGGGAGTAGCATTTGTGAAGAAATGAGTTCGAAGTCAGGTCGTCCGATCTCGAAGAAACCAAAACGGAATGGATAGCCCCAGCTTTTCTTGTTACGGATAAAATTCAGTTCCTGAATTAACGGTAAAATGGAAACATCCCTACTGGGCAAAAAGGAAATGTTACGTCTGGAAGGGCAAAAGTCCTCGGACACCCGAAACTCATAGGCCTCGTCATCCATAACCGTTCCAATAGCCGTAAATTCTTGGCAGACCTCGGGTTTTCCCAAGGTCTGCTTTCCCGAATAATAAATAATGAAATCATTCTTACGCATTCGCTTTAAGGGCGAAGCCTTTCCATGGCAGGCCTGAGCAATTCCTTGGGCAAGGCCGGCTTTGACATGATCTTTCGATGCCACGATGATCCAGTATCTAGTCTCCTTATTCATAGTGAGCCTCTTAGTTAGCCTTCAGAAAGGTGATGTTGTAGCCGTCAGGATCTTTGGCAATGAGGATTTTCCCGAAAGGTGTTACCTGAATCGGTCCCAATAGCATTACCTGCTTGGCTACTAACTCAGCCTGCAAATCCTCTATTTCTTCATCGATAGCGAACCAGAGTGAGGTACCAATGCCCAGTTCTTTTCCTTCTAGATTACTAATGGGCGTTCGGATGGCGAAACTGGCCTCACCCTGCTTGTACTTAAAAACACAGGCTTGTGGGTTGGGAATACCCGCTTCTTCAAATCCGAGTTTGTTCGTGTAAAAGTCCTTCGAAGCTTCAAGATTTATAACTTGAAGGGAGGCAAATTCTAATCTTCTCATCTTATACATATATTGTTGTCACAAATATAGTATATTCGACTACAATATGAAATGTTTTTTAACTACTACGGTTTGGCCGGGGCAATCTTCTACGAAGAGATATGGAATTTAGCTTCGCATGGATATATAAGTAGAGCCTGTTGCGGTTCGAATACCTGACCCATTTGCTACTGACGGTACCGAATTCTATGATTACTGTTTCTATACTGAGCATCGATTGTTTTGCGGAAACCACTCGTATTTGCTTTCCTTTGTATAGTATTTTCTCACGGGAAAGTGAACACTGCTTAAACACGTATGGCCACTACGAAGAAAGATTATTGTAATTGTCTGGAGACCATAAAGCCCGTTCGGGATACCCTGGACGTCATTAATGGGAAGTGGAAACTGCCCATTATTATTTCGGTTTCGGTTGGTAATGAACGGTTCACGGACATTCAGAACAGTGTTCCGGGCATCACGCCTAAGGTATTAGCCAAGGAATTAAAAGAATTGGAAGAGCACAAACTCATTAAGCGAACCATCATTGAGGGGTACCCAGTCAAGATCTTATACCAAGCCGAAGCCTACGCCGATACGCTAACGCCCATTATTTATGCGTTGAAGGAGTGGGGACTTAAGCACCGGAAGAAGATTATGCACGAAGATTGTTAAGATGAATTCTGACTTGATCTTAGTCGCAGTGTTCAGTACGCTATGAAGCGTATAATCACACGTTGATTGATCTTAACTCTTTTTAAAGTCTTTTTCTAAAGAAGCGATCCTAAGATTACTGTTGGAAACAAAGAAAAAGGGCGTGAGAATTCACGCCCTTTTTCTTTGTTTCCGTTTTGAACGAAGCGATTCCAGAAATGAATCCGTAGTAACTCGCTTGTACTAATGGTTAAGAAGCCAGTACGGCATCACTTTCGATCTTTTTATTTTCATTGATTTCCTTCATCACTTCGGCAAAGCCCCGGATCGATTTTATCCGGTCTTCAAAAGCATACGTGGTGGATACGGCAATCAGCTCATTGACCTGCGTTTCGGCCAAAAATGCCTCAAGATGCCTTTTTACCGTTGCCTTACTGCCCACGAAGGAATATTTCAGCATTTGATGCAGCGTCGGATGTTTCAGGATCTGTCTCAACTCGTCCGTCATTTCGGTCGGCGGTTGTAAAGCATCCTTTGCTCCCGTTAGTACCCCAAGAAACATGCGGATGAGGGTTGTGAATAATCCTTCGGCTTCTTCATCCGTATCGGCAATCAATACATTGACGCCAGCAATCGTATACGGTTGACTTAAAAACGGAGAAGGTTGAAATTCCCGGCGGTAGATCGCTAAAGCATTCAACAAATGCGTCGAAGCAAAGTGACTGGCAAACGCATAGGGTAATCCTTTTTTCGCGGCCAAATGAGCACTATCCGTACTGGATCCCAAAATATACAGGGGCACCTCCGTACCTTCCGCAATGGGAGCCCGTACCTTCGAACCTTGGTTCTCTTTGGAAAAATACGCTTGTATTTTCGCCACTTCCTGGGGAAATGACTGGGCGGCCTCCATAAAATCGGATCGAATGGCATGAGCCGTTTGTCCATCCGTACCCGGGGCTCGGCCCAAACCCAGATCAATACGGTTTGGGTACAGCTGAGCCAGGGTACCAAACTGTTCGGCCACAATCAAGGGCGAATGGTTGGGCAGCATAATCCCCCCCGAACCGACTCGCAACGTACGCGTATTTTCGGCTACGTAACCAATCAGGATGGCAGGAGCATTACTACCGATGTGGTCCGCATTATGGTGCTCAGCAAACCAATAGCGGGTATAGTTTAAAGCCTCCGCTTCTTGAGCTAGGGCTAACGAATTATTCAAGGTTTCCTTAATTGTTCCTCCCTGCGGAGCAAGGGCCAGTTCTAAAAGGGAATAGGCTATCGTTTGATTATTTAGCATGGCTTTGTATCATTGAATGGGTACTTGGCAATAGAATCTTATCCGGTAAGACATAACTTCTCGGAAGCATGAGCCTGTAAATGTATACACGTCTGCTTTCTTTTGTATAGCACTTTCCTAAAGGAAAGTGAAATGTTTTTCTAGTCCGTGGTTCTTCCAAAAAAGGGTGTAATAGACTAGGCGAAGAAAGACTTATGACCTACGGGAATGCCTGGTAAACAAAAACGGCTGGTGATCGTTTCCAAACCCCTCGAAAACAAGTATTTTCTCACCAACCTACGGGATTTAACTTAAAGAAAAGGCGTACTCATTCGCCGATGCATTTATGCCTCTGAGTCGTATACGATTTACTTGATGTACTCCCCAAGTTGAAACTTCAACGAGAGGGTGTTTCCCTTGTCTATAAATCCCAATCTCATTCATTTTCTATTGATTAAATAACTAATTTTTTAGTTATTTGTCTTACTTTAGTCGGCAAGTAGCATTTTAAACCTCACCGACTATGAATTATACGCTTTACGCCTGGACCGGCCTACTCATTAGCTTGTTTACCCTACCCGCCGTACTGGCTCAGTCCGAAAACAGCTATTTGAGTAATCAGCAGATTCAGGCTACCCTCAGTGATAGTTCGGAGCTAAGCTTCGATATGGCGGCCTGGCATTACTCCTTTATCGGAGAATACAACAAGTCCCTGGCTGCCTTTGACCATAACCTTACAGCCGATTCGCTAGCTCAGATATCCCCCCTCCCTCCCAATACGGTCTTTACTCCAGCTGCTGCGTACATAGTAAAGCAGAGTCGAGGAAAAAAGCTCGTCATCATCAATGAAGCCCATCATCAGCCCTTGCACCGCGTCTTTACTGAATCATTACTGGAAGGTTTGTATGCCCAGGGTTTTCGGTATTTGGGCCTGGAAACGCTGGCCGAAGACTCCCTCATCAATCTTCGCAAGTGGCCGCTGGTGGAGGACGGTTATTACTCAAGGGAACCGCAATTTGGAAACTTGCTTCGCAAAGCCCTAAACTTAGGTTTTCGCGTGTTCGGATATGAAGGAGATAGTAGTGGCAGCGTTCGGGAAAAAGGACAAGCTCGCAACATTTACCAAGTTCTACAGAAAGACCCAACCGCTAAAATACTCATTCATTGTGGATTTGCTCATGTCGTGGAAGGCCCTTACCCGAGCTGGGGAAAAGCCATGGCAGGCGAGCTAAAAGCCTTATCGGGACTGGACCCTCTGACCATTGAGCAGCAGGAACTAACCGAGCACAGTGAGCCCGCTTACGAATCTGCTTACTACAATCCGGGTACGCTGACCTACGCAGCGATTTTACTCGACAAACAGGGTCATCCGATCCGTTTAGATGGGGAAAGTGAGGTAACAGACCTACAGGTGATTCATCCCCGGAGTCAATTCGTACATGGAAGGCCCCGCTGGCTACTCAGAAACGGATCCTGGCGGGAAGTCAGCTTGAAAAAAATTCGGTTTCAGGTCGCTTTTCCCTGCCTGGTCAAAGCCTACTATCCCGAAGAAGAGAACAGTGTGCCAGTGGATCAGATCGAACTCCGCAGTCCAGCTCAACAATCACTCATCTTACCGCCAGGATCCTTTGTTGTGGAGTTAACCGATTCCCAGGGAAAAACGCAGAAAGAAACCCTTACGGTCAAATAGCCGGAGCGTCAACAGAAACTTGATACAGGATGATGCTCACCTAACTAATTTTTACACAAATGACTTGCTGAAGCATCAATCCAAAACAATGACTGACTTGCCAATGCTCTTTTGGTGACGGGCCTCTTTGTAGGCTTCTCTGACGTCGCTCAAGGCATACGTCTTCGCCAGTTCAATCTGAAGCCCGGTTACGGCTAGATTCGCTAATGTGTTGAACCCCTCCACCGTGGGTTTCAAAATCAAGATCTTATGCTTCTTGCCGGAAAAGAGATTGTTTAGAAACGAAGAGAGAAGTGTCAAAGGCGAAGGTAGTGTACTGACGAAGACCCCTTTAGACTTCATCAACGACTTGGCCTCGCTCAGGGATAACTTAGTGGATAAATCAATAAGGACGTCGAAACGTTGCGTGAGCTGATTGATGGGCTGCTTCGTATAGTCAATAACCGTATCCGCTCCCCATTGGGCGGCTGCGGTAAAGGCATCGGTGCTTACCACGGCCGTGACACGGGCTCCGCGTTTTTTGGCAATCTGTACGGCAAATACGCCGATTCCACCGCTGGCTCCGTTGATTAGTACCTCTTGTTTTGGCCTTACTGCGGCTAGCTGATCCATGATTTGCAGGGCGGATAATCCGGTTACCGGCAAAGCAGCGGCTTGTTCGAACGAGATAGAGGCCGGTTTTGGAGCAATGTCGCTTTCTTTGACGACGATGTATTCGGCTAATGCTCCGCCTTTAAATACGTCCAGTAAACCCATGACCGCCTCTCCCACTTTGAAACGAGTAATGGTACTGCCCGCTTGTTCGACAATTCCCGAGAAATCGACACCTACTGATTTAGGGAAACGGGAACCTGACATTAATTTCATTTCTCCCCCGTAGACTTTCCAGTCCAGCGGATTTATTGAAACCGCTTTTACCCGGATTAACAATTGATTGTTTTCAATACTTGGCACCGCTTGCTCTACTAGTTCAAGCACGCTTTCATCGCCAAAGTGGTTGTAGGTTACTTTTTTCATGATGGTTTCGTTATTTTATTTTTAGAAAACAGCCTTTCGTCTTTGTACTAAGGATCGCGGGCAGGAGCATTTATCACCCGGTATCCCTAGTTTTAATTACTAATTATTAGCTATGAGTAAGCCCTGAGAATATTCTTCATGGACCACCTAAACCTAAACTCCGTCCTATCGCATGCGGGCCATGCCCACGTGGTTTTTCAAGGGTAGCTCGCCTTTTGAAAGAAGTAGTAGTACTATTTTCATTGCTGTGTGTTTGAATGATTATATAGCAAAGGTGGTCGGACTCTAGAACTATAAATAGCACAAAAAGTCGGAAAAATAGTCGAATGCGACAGAGGTGTATCACTGCCTGATGACTTAGGTACGTTTAGTTGAAGTGAATGGAAGGCGTTAGCCCGAGTTTGTCGGATTCGACTGATTTACGGTCCTATCGGGATATTTTCCGTCCTAAAATCGCCCGAGTTTTGTGGGGTACTTAAAACCATTGGTATGGAAAATCACACAAAACCGTTGACCATTGCCCCTGAAGCAGGGAATAGTATTTCCGTTGCGGGTAACAACTATCGAATCCTGGTTACGGGGAAAGACACGGGCGGGGCCTTTGCTACGATTGATATGCTAATCCCCCCGGGTGGCGGACCGGGTCCGCACGCTCACGCAGATTTTGAGGAATCCTTTTACGTAGTGCAAGGCGAAGTAGAATTCAAATCCGAGTTTGGTACCTACGTAGCAACCCAGGGATCGTTCATTAGCATTCCCAAAGGGGGCGTGGTGCACGGCTTCAAAAACAAGACCCAGCAGACGGCCCATCTGCTATGCACGGTGGTACCGGCGGGTCTGGAGTTATTCTTCGAAGAGGTCGGTCAACCGGTGGCAACGGGGCAGTTTCTACCGCCACCCGTACTGGATGCAGCTACGCTGAAAAGGTTCCAGGGTATTGCTGAAAAACACGGTCAGCAACTCTTTCCACCTAATTATTTAGATAAGTAGAGTCTTACGAATACGAGTATCGCTTCGGATTTAGTCCGTAATGCTTTTCAAACAGTCGGCTGAAGTGGCTTAAATTAGAAAACCCCAGCTCGTAACCGACTTCGCCCACGGAATGCTTTCCCTGTTTTAACAGAAAAGCGGCTTCTTCCATCCGGGCTTGTTGGTAATAATTGTAGATGGTCGTGCCGAACGTTTGCTTGAAAAGCTGTTTTAGCTTGGTTTCGCTCATGGCCGCCACTTGTGCCAAATTACGGATGACGGGCGGTACGCTCAAATCATTGATAATCTCAGTCCGGATGTGCAGGAGCCTTTCCGCATCTACACTACTGACGGTTTGGTGAGTCGTATTCTCCCGTAAGGACAAGGTATGAAAAACCTGATACAGCAATTCCTGTGCTTTGATCTGGACGTAAAAGTTACTGAGGTGATCCTCC
>NZ_JBMDWJ010000026.1:0-16801 GCF_048595215.1 Siphonobacter sp. | reverse complement strand
TAGGCAAAATTAGCACGATTGCCATACGTATGGTGATTGTTATGAAACCCTTCACCCATCATTAGGAAATCAACGGGCATGAGGTTACGGGACGTGTCATTGACCTTGAAAGTCGTATACCCGATTTTATGGGCAAACCAGTTGATGATCGCTCCGTGAATGGGCGACATGAGGAAGTGCACCGGTAAGAGTAAAAACCAGCCCCAACTTGGAGCAAAATAGATGTAAAAAAGCGTATACAACGTTCCCCAGACCAAACGGGTATAGCGATGCGAAGCAAAATCATCAAAAGCTCTCCAATCGGGTACACCGGCCGTAAATTTCGGGTCTACTTCGATACTACGCGTGCGGATGTCTGAATAAACGCGATAGGTTTTCCACATCATATCAAAAATTCCTTTACTAAAACTCGGTGAATGCGGGTCCTTTTCCGTATCGGCATAGGCGTGGTGCATGCGGTGCATAACCCCGTAGGCATAGGCACTCAAATAGTTCGATCCCTGAAAAATGAATGTCCCAATGAAGAACACACGTTCCCAGGTTTTTGACATAGTAAAGGCCTGGTGAGCGGCGTATCGGTGCAGAAAAACGGTTTGGAAAAACAAGGCTCCGTACCAGTGCACGGCAAAGAAAATCAATATAGCAACCATATCTTTTTTTGGACAAAGATTCCAGTGCTCGTCGCTGAAACCAGCTTGCCGCCGACGAATGGTTGAATAATGCGACTGAGTGGGCGAAATACTTTTCCCATTTACCGGACGAAGCAATGCACTAAAACAAACCAGGTGCTACTTAGAAGGAAAAGAGTAAGCCTCATTGGCGATAAAGTGCTGTAACAATTAATGGACAAGCTTTAACAGATGAATGGCCGTTGAACGTTATACCTGTGAAATCTTACGAAAAGCGGGTTCAGCGAGGAAAGTGAAATTGGAGTCAAACCCAAAAGGTACACGGATCCTACTGTGAGAGTAGTAGGTTTTCAATGGATAACCACTTTACCTGGATTACTAACTGAACCGCTTGGAATCGAAAAGAACGTGAGTTGAGGTGTACCACGACTGAAAATCACTCAGCCATTTTTTTAACGTTTATGGCTCATTCCCGTATAGTTTATCTCGTTGACGATAATGCGGACTACCGTTTTCTGGTCCAGCAGGTCTTCACTCTCTTTTTACCAGAGCATCAGGTCCATTTCTTTACCGATGGTTCCCAATTGGTGGAGAGGATGGACGCTCTATCGAAACTACCCAAGCCCGATCTGATCGTGCTGGATATGGACATGCCTCAGCTAAATGGCTTACAAACGCTGTTTTTGTTGAAACAGAATCCGGATTGGAAAACAGTACCGGTTGTCATGATGACTAACCGTGATCAGATGGAAATTCGCCGCGAAAGTCACCAGCTCGGTGCCAATGCCTTTCTGTTAAAACCCCTGAATTTGCTCGAAATGAGGAATGTTATGATCCAGCTTTGTGAATATTAGAGCCTTTTACCTATTGCACTAATCGGATAATTAACAATTGCTTTACTGAAAGCTTGAAAATTCTTCGGTAGAACGTACCTAACTAGCACGTACATTCGCTACCTCGATGAAAAAACTTATCTGGACTTTACTAATCATTGGGGCCTGTCAGAGACCTGCCAATGATGATACCATTAATCCCACTACGCTTTATACTCCCTCTGAGCTTAATGCTAAAAGCAACGGGGCGTGCGATCAAATGAAAGCTTGGGAAGGCCAGATCGTTCAGGTTCGCGGGCGAATCGACCAGCCCGTCTTTTCTGAAATGCAGAACGGTGGTAAATTCTGGCTTAGGGATGAAAAGGGTTTTATCGAAGTTTATGTGAAAGAAGCTTCAACGGAAGACTTGCAAAGCTTGCATCGTCGAGTGGTGAAGGGTCTTAACGTTAGTATTACCGGAAAAGCCGTCGCCGGGCAGAAGCAAACCCAGTTCAAGTGTAAGAAGAACTTATTTGTTGAGATCAATAAAGCTGATGCCGTGGTTTTTTAAATGCAGGTACTCGCTTACTTTAGTACAGCGGGTAGTAAATAGTCCTGCATGAGACGATCAACCTGAGCGTGAGCGTAAGATGTGTTGTAGGCCGTAGCGGTAACGACCACTACTAGCGGTTGATCCGTAAAGACGAAGATTTTGTTGCCACCGTTGCCCGTGCAGTAGTACGTTTCAAGCCGTTTGCCCTGTACCGTATACGTCTTATTCCAGAACAAGTAGCCGTAATACTCCTGCGAACGGCCGGGAATGGCTTGGTGTTTAGTAAAGGTTTTCGTCACCCAGGCTTCTGGGATCAGTTGCCTTCCCTGCCACTTCCCTTTGTTTTTGTACAATTGCCCGTACTTTGCCAAATCGAGGGCACTAAGTTGAATACCTCCGGCTGTACTAACCACTTTTTGGGGCGTGTAGGGCCAGCGGTACTGACGGATTCCGAGCGGATCAAAGAGCTTATTTTTAGCGTAGGTCTCCAGATTTTGCGGTACTCGTTTGTTGAGAATGTCACCCAGCAAAACTACGCCCGCGGTAAAATAATGCCATTTCCCCTGGTACTTGGCTGGTAAAACGGGGAGATTCAACGTAAACGTAATCCAATTCGGCTCGGGGTACATGTACTCTTCATTGCCGGGGGAATCCATGTTGTCATCATCCCCGTCGAAAGCGGAACTCATCGTGAGTAATTCATGCAAAGTAGTCGAGGCTTTCGCGGCTGAGTAATGTGAAAAGGATTTCAGGTCATAAAATTCCCGTAACGTTTGCTTTTCCTGCAAATACCCCTCATGTTGGGCGATACCCATTAACGTAGAAGCAAAAGACTTACCTACCGAACGGACATCGTGTAAAGTACTCCGATTTGCTCCATTGAAGTATTCTTCCAGCAGGATACGGCCCTCTTTGAGTACCACGATACTGGTGATGTGCTTAAACACCCCCGCCTCAATGTTGCCCCTGAGTTCTTTGATTCTACGCATGTCGAAGGAATCGGTTGAAACATGCAGACCCGGATAGGGCTGAGGAGTCGTCAGCCGTACCGTATCTACATTGAACGTTGGCTTTCGTTTCACGTCCAGCTGTACTTCACCTTGGGCTAGGATGGGGCCGACGAGTACCTGCGATAACTTCAGATAAGGCCTGATTTCAAGCTTAAACAAATGTTCTCCCTCGGTTAAAGCCTGATCTCCACCCTGGTTCATAAAGCGATTCCAGGCTGATTGACTCCACCAACGTCCCTCGTGCTGGTTATCAATTAGCGGCTTACTAAGTACCGTTTCTTCGTTTTTAATCTGGGCGTAGGGAGCTCCGGGGTGAAGGTTGGTTTGATAAATGAGTTGATGGTCCACAAAAAAGGAAAACTGGTAATTACCCACCTTCGTCAGGCTGTCGGCAGATAGGGTAGGAGCCAGGGCATGGAGATAGTTAGTTAGCGAATTAGCCAGGAACACCGTCATGAACAGATTACTACGATTGGTCAGCGGAGTACGGGTCAAAAAGTCAGTAGTCTGGAGATCGGCTGGGGGAATTTCCCGGGAAGTGAAAAGAATTTTCCCTTGATTAGCCCGGTGTAGGGGAGAAGTAATCCCTTGGTTTTGAACAAGCTGAGCCTGGAGAGGCAAGCAGTAGAATGAAAGAAGTACTAACCGTACGTAGAAACGCATAACCTTCGCAGAAAGATGAATGAGCTACAAACCTAAACCCTAAGCCAATCCAGAAATAGAACACAATTAACCTTAGCTGACAAAAAGTTTTCGGTACGCCAGGGGCGTAAGCTCATACTGATTCCGAAAAGAGCGAATGAAGTGACTCTGATCAGCAAAACCGCAATCCAATGCAATGTGCGTTAGCGATAAGCCTTGCTTGAGCAGCAGCGGTAAGGCCTTCTGAAGTCGGATCATCCGGAGGTACTCCCCAAAACGACAGTTAAAATAGCGAGGCATTTCCCGGCAGAGATAAACGGGATGAAGGGCGAGTTGCTCGGCTAACTGGTTAAGTGTCCAGGGGTGTTCCGGGGCATCGTGCAAAAGCTCCCGTAATTGTCTGACCCAGTCGGGCTCCCGAAGATACAAGCGATTAGAGGTTTGTGTGAGTTCTCCAAATAGCTCAACCAGTAAAGCCTCCAGGGCCAGGGGCGTGTATGAAGCGTGGCGTTTGGCTTCTTTGACGAGGTTGTACATGAGTCGTTTTGCCTGCGGATGTTGAATGTCGATACTGCCCTGCAAAGGCTTTATCTCGTACGATTCAAACCAATCGGCGTTTAGCTCGACGTGAAAACCCCGGGTATAGCCTTCGGGTTTCTGATTGTAATGAGCCTCCTGCCAGTGGTGAAACAGCAGGCTACCGGCGGTACAAGTGTACCTTTCTTTCCGATTCCCCTCTAAAACCTTGCCCTGTAAAATAAATGTGAAATAGGCATTTTCATGGTAATGCCAATCCACCCAGGGATGCGTATATTCCGTATCCGTGAGCGTTAGATGGCCCAATTGAAGTTTTTGATTGGTCTGTCCGTAAAATTGACCCGTGGGTAGAGCGTTCATGGCAGAGAATCAAGAGCGTAGGTGAAGAGGCGTACACGCGTTGGTGTACGTAACAATACCATTTTTTTCGAAGAAAGGTACGAGAACGAAAGAAAATTAAAAATCTTCTTGATCAAAGTAGCGACTGGACAACCCGACATTCTGGTAATAAAAGCCTTTTGAAACCTTAGGTATGGAACTGGAAGAAACCGTCGTAAAATGATTTCGACGAGTAGCACTAGTAACGTATAAATATAACATTGCTCTAAAAGCTTCCCGGAAGAAGCTTTTAGAGCAATGTGACTTATTAAGCTACGGATAGTCGTCGAATCAAGAAGATTACTGAGCCAAATAGCCGCCGTCTACGGGATAATACGCTCCGGTCACGAAGGAGGCTTTGTCGGAAGACAGCCAAATGACTAATTCAGCGACCTCTTCCGAACGCCCCAGTCTACCCATCGGATGCATCCCGATCAGCATTTGCCGGGCTTCGGACGGTAAGTTTTTGAGCAGGGGCGTGTCAATATAAGCCGGACCAACCGTGTTGATACGGATACCCTTGGAGGCGTATTCCAAGGCCGCCGTTTGCGTTAACCCCACAACGGCGTGTTTCGCCGCTACGTACCCGGGCGAGTGAGCGGTACCTACCTGACTTAAAATCGAACCCATGTTTACAATCGATCCCGAGCCTTGGACCCGCATCGCTTCCAGCTCGTATTTCATGCAATAGAATACGCTATTGAGGTTTACATCCATAATTTTCTGCCAGCCTTCTAGCGAATAATCGGCGGTAGCGTTCAATTCGCCGCCAATACCGGCATTGTTACAGGCAAAGTCCAGTCGTCCGAATTGATTGATGGTTTCCTGCACCAGTTGCTGGCATTGCCGGGGGTCGGCTACATCGGCTTGGTAGAACTGAGCCGTTCCGCCAGCGGCGGTTATTTCTTCAACCACGGCCTGTCCATCGGAGAGATCCGATACCATAACCTGAGCTCCGTACTGACTGTATAGCAGGGCCACGGCTTTACCGATACCCGAAGCGGCACCCGTAACTAAGGCCGTTTTTCCTTGAAATAACTTTTCCATAAGTAATCAATTAAGATAGATGAATAATTAAAACGGGTAGCTCGGCCCGGTTTAGTACGGATTCGGCCACACTGCCGTAGAGGAAATGCTGGATTCCTTTCCGTGCGTGCGTAAACAATACTACTAAATCGGCGGAGACTTCCGCAGCGTATTCCAGAATGCCAGTAGCACTGGAGGAATGGCGGGTAATGTGTAAACGATAAGTATCCAGCAGCTGATTTTCGGCCCAAGCAGTCATCAACTGCTTGATTTCTTCCTCTGAACGGGGATCAAAGGGCTTCATCACAAACAGGTAATCGTCCCATTCGCGGCTACCCATTAAAAAAGGTTTGGGTAGGGCAGTGGGCATTCGATTGTCCACATCAATGGCCGTTATGATTCGCTCGGGATGAAACGGTTTGATGGGTTCTTTTAAGATTAATACGGGACAAGAGGTTTGCCGCATGACCGCTTCCGCATGTGAACCTTCGGTCCACGCCTTGAGGCCCGATGCTCCTTCCGAGGCCATGATGATTAAGTCAGGGTTGTAATCCGACAGGCAGTCGAGGAAGCCCTTTAGCGTTTTACCCACCTCAATCTGAATTTCGATCCCCTGATACAAAGGGTCGCTCAGTAAGGCTTTTAGCTGAGCTTCGTCGCGGTGACGGGCTTTTTTGAACGCTGGTAATAAGTCATCGGAGAATTTTAACGTCGAATCTGCGGAAGATAAATACGTCAGGTCTTCATCTATTACGGTATGAAGCAGCAGAATTCGAGCTGAGTACGTTCGAGCCAGCTCAGCGGCCGTTTCCAAAGCCTGTAACGAAATAGGACTTAGATCCGTCGGAACCAGAATCGTTTTCATGGCATCGCTGGTTGGTTTGACGGATCAAAGTACGCAGTTTTCCTGGACTCATGGGCTGAGCTAAACGGGAGTTTTAACTGATTAAAATCACATTTTATCAGTTGATAATTTTATTAGAAGGTACCGATTGATAGTGTTCTAAAAGTCCTAGGATTCTTCGCTTACATTCTCCCCTGTACTCAAAAGAGCAATCCTTTTTAGTGTGAAAACCAGCGTTTAACAAGAGGTTTTGAATGCGTTTAGTCCCTAGTGTAGTATTCGTCTAACGTTGTACCAAGGGGTTTAGGGATGTAAGCCTTTTTTTCGCAGATAATCCAGTAATTCCTGGGGTCGGTCGGTTTGAATAAACGTAGCTCCTTGGGCAATCAGCCAGCCCCAACCCGCTTCGGGATCGTTTTCTTCGATACTTTTCTCGTCATCGTGCCCACCGTTTAAGCTGGCCCAAAGGCTGTTAAGCCAGATTTTGGAGCCGCTTTTGGGAATGGACTGATAATTCGAATGAAGAAGAACGCTATCGGTCGCGAAGTTGAGTTCGTACGCCACGGGTTTTAGATGCTTTTCGTAGGATTCAATCATCGCTTGAGCCTCGGGCTTCGCCAGATTCACAATCGGCATGAACGCTAGCTTACCACCCAACAGATCTCCGTTTTCCGCTTTCACCTCCTCGTAGGTTTTTCCGGCCTTAATAACGGCGTGATCCATCGTACCCGTTGCCTCCAGAATTTGATAGGCTTCTTTAAAGTACTCGTAGCCTTTATCAATATTGATCATGACCCGACCCTTGGCTCGTCTCATGCAGTCTTCGAAGGTCATGATCTTTTGGCGGGTCGGTCCACCGTGCTCATTTTTAAGCGTAAGCTGCTGGAGTTCTGCCCACGTATATTCACTCGGTTTGCCATGGCCGGTAGTGGTACGATTGAGCGTAGCATCGTGTAAGAGAATCAGTACCCCGTCTTTGGTTTTCTTCAGATCAATTTCGACGATATCAACGCCCATTTGAATGGCGTGTTCAAGGCTAAGTACGGAGTTTTCGGGGGCATACCGCCAATCGCCCCGGTGAGCTACGACCAGTACTTCCGCAGACTTAGGGTTGTGTAATTGACGAATAATGTCCTGTACGGGCCGGGTTTGCCCCTGAACCGAAAAAGCAAGGAGCCAGAAAAGGAAGGTAAAACGAAGCATAGGGAGGAAGCAAATATAGTTTCTTGGGATGACGGGATTCTATACACGCGTTTTTTACGCTGACTGGATACGTTCCCAACGGTTGCCCCGAAAATAGAGCTTCGTTGCTCTACCTGCACGCTTCACCCGCATACTTCACAATATAATAACATCTTTTCAACAACTAGATAAGCCGTAAAATGCTCGAATATTAATGGTTATAGCTAATTACAAATACGCATGGACCAAAGTACTGTAGGTATAGGAACTAAAAAAAAGTTTGGTGTATAGGCTTTATTGCATCAAAGGTACTCGCTTCCCTGCACACTCCATTCGGTAGGAGCCTTGCCGAATTTCTTTTTAAACGCGTGGGAAAAATGCGAGAGGCTTTCAAAGCCCAGGTCGAGGTAGATGGCCGAGGGTTTCCTGTGCTTGGATTCGATCAGGTGCCGGGCTTCCGTTAGTCGGCGTTCCTGTAACCAATGGCGGGGAGCCATCCCGAAGGTTTTCTGGAAATCACGCTTGAATCCGGCCAGGCTCCGTCCCGTCAGTCGGGCGAATTTTTCGACGGGAACGTTGTAGTGAAAGTTCGTAAGCATGAATTTTTCCAGATCCATCTTGTAAGGTTCCGAAAAATCAAACAAAAACTCCCGGAGTTCGGGTAACGTGTAAAGGAGGAGGTGTACTGCCTCCTTTACTTTGAGCATGCCCAGCGTGTGCGTTATTTTTTCTTCCGGATGACGAGTGTAAGGAATAATGGACTGAAAAAAAGCCCGCAGAAAATCGTTTCCCGGAATTAGAAGATTAGCCGGACCTGCGTACTTTCGATTACTTTCCCATTGCTCTTCCAAAGCGATGCTTCGCAGAACATCTTCCGGCAGCCGGATGACAATGGTCTGATAATCTTCGTCTTCTAATGGCGTCTTCGTAATTTCTGCTAGTTGGTTTTTTTGAATCAGTAGTACCTCACCCCGATTCATCGCGATGTGCTGATGAGCCGTTTGCATGGAGAAATGACCCGACACCACAAATACTAGTGTGTTGTGTTCAAGGAAGGCCACTTTCTCCTTCTTTAGCTTGGATAAATACGAGAAGAAAATCAGTCCCGGAAATAATTGAGTTGCATTCGTCACGATGTAAAGCTAGTAAAATGGATCTATCGTTGCAGGTAGGTACTACCCAGAATCGCACCCGGTGCAAACGTGGTGTTGAGCGTATGCATCTCCTCGGGGGTAAAGTCAATAGACATCGCCGCGAGGTTTTCGGGAAGCCGCGAGCGTCGGCTCATACTCACCAGGGGCATAATAGATTCGCCCTGAGCATTGACCCAGGCAATCGCTAGCTGCGTGGGCGTACAGCCTTTATCCTGGGCTAGTTGTTTCAACACCTCAACCTTTTCCAGATTTTGGATCAGATTTTCTCCCTGAAAACGCGAGAAATGGTTGTGGTAATCGTCGGCTGGCAAGGGAGCTTTCATGGCTCCGGTGAGTAAGCCTTCCGCCGTATTGGCAAAGGCCACTACGCCAATGCCCAATTCTTTGGCTGTCGGGAGCAGGTCGCTTTCAATCTGACGATCCGCCAGGGAGTAGCCAATTTCCAGAGCCGTTACCGGATGTACGCTATGAGCTTTGCGTAACTGATCCGCCGTAATTTCCGACACACCCAGGTGACGAACCTTGCCTTCTTTGATCAGGTCGGCTACGGTTCCAATCACGTCTTCTACCGGAACGCTGTCATCCAGTCGGCAAGGCTGGTACAGATCGATGGTATCAATCCCCAGTCGTACTAACGAATAGTTGATAAAGTTTTTGATGGCGATGGGACGCAGATCCAGTCCGATCCATTGGCCGTTATAGAAAATCGCTCCGAATTTCACACTAATGAAAGCCTCCTCGCGTCGGCCTTTAATGGCTTTCCCTACCAGGATTTCGTTGTGACCGCTACCGTAAAAGTCTCCGGTGTTGAGAAAGTTAATACCGCTGTCCAAGGCCAGTTGAATGGTCGCCAGACTTTCCGTTTCGTCAGGAGTTGGGCTTCCCCATACCGACGACATACGCATACAGCCTAAGCCGAGTTTAGAAACCAAGGGGCCTTCCTTACCGAGTTTGATTTGGGATATCGTTGTCATCGTGTTTGTTTTTGATTTGACGTGACAAAAGTCGGTACGGTTCCATACTTCTTTATTTCCTCTACGGCTCAAAAAACTTGTCTGTACGGATCAGTCCTTTCAGGCTGCTTTTCGAAAAGCTAATGGCGTATAACCCGTATGCTTCTTGAAAAAGTTGTTGAAATAGGTTGGGTAGGCAAAGCCCAGACTATAGGCAATTTCCGCTACGCTCCAGTTCGTATGTTGTAGCAGGGCTTTGGCTTCGTCGGTAATGCGGTTGGTGATGTGCGTACTCGTGGGTTTGCCCGTGACTTCCTTCACCGCCCGGTTCAAGTGGTTCACGTGTACGGACAGCCGATCCGCAAACTCCTGAGCGGTTTTAAGGGGTAAGGTCTCCTGCGGGTTTTCCAGGGGGAATAGCTGTTCGAGTACTTCTAAAAACAGGGAGGCAAGGCGGGAAGAAGCATTTCTGGGTTGAAAGAAGGTTTTCGCGGGTTCTAAATGCAGGGCTTCGTGAATCACAAGCTGGATATAGGTGCGAATCAGTTCACCTTTAAATGCATAGTTAGCTTGCTGCTCCTCCAGCATTTTCTGAAAAATGTTTCGCATAAACCGGGCCTGCTCCTCATTAAGGGGAAAGAGTGGGGTACTACCGATTTTAAAAAAGGGCGAGTGTTGCAGGCTTTCCGATCGGTCGAGCGATTTGATAAATTCTTCGGTAAAGAGACAGGCGTAACCCTGATCCTCTTCCCCGAGCCTTTCCATGGTATAGGGAATGTGCGGATTGGTGAAAAAAAGGTAGGTACCGTCGAGTTCCAGACTTTCGTGGGCGTAGTGAAGCCGCGACTTTGTAGTCATTAGCGTAACCTTATAATAGTCACGCCGACTGAGTTGAGGCTTCATGGTACAGAGGTGATCTACCGCATATACTTTAAACCCTTTTAATGCCAGGTCCGTGGTATTCAGCTCAAGGGGTGAAATGGGAGAGTCCATCATCCAGCAAAACTACGAAAATCAAACAATGATTTTATTGGAAACGGCTATCTAAGAATCTTCAATAACGACCAAGCCTGAAATGGATTACTGGTGGAAACTCCACCAGTAATCCATTTGTAAGCATCAAATTGGAGTCTCACTTAATCGCCGTGTGGAGAGGCTCTGAATGGGACGGGCCAGCAGCGGGGTCAACTGCCCGACTACACGGATGGCCTGCGGTTGGGACTGATGCACCGCTAAAGCTTCCTTGGTAGTCCAACCCGTTAGGATAATGAAGGTATGCGAGTCTTCGGTTGGCTGAAAAAGGTTGTAGTACAGACAGCCGGATTCCCTACGGATCGGGTCCACCTGGGCCAGCAAAAGCTCCCGGACTTGTGTTTGGTGCTCAGGTTTGCTCGGTATGGTAATGATAAGGTGAGATTCGTCGGAGGAATTCATAAACGGAGGCATGAAGTCAGAAAGATGGTTTCTTAGGTAACCCAGTACTGTACGACGGTGTGAGTATCGGACTCGGAGCTTCTAGACTGCCGTGACGGTAAGTACTATCTTGCCCTGGATATGACCACGTTCGGCTCGTTCATGAGCCTTTCGGGCATCAGCCAGCGGAAAAGTACTGTCGATGACAACGCGAATTTTGCCCTCATCGAGCAAGGTCGCCAGCTCGGACAGTTGAGCCCCGTTCGAACGGACCTGCACGGCTGAGACGGTAATACCCATTCTCTCGGCCTCTTTAGTACCGGAAAACCCCAAAGGGTACACGGGAAACAAGGCTCCGCCCCGCTTGAGCGTCCGTAGAAAACGACTCGTAGTCGGACCGCCGAGGGTATCCAGCACCAGATCAAGGTCATGAACTAGCTCTTCGGGGGGCGTTTTGGTATAATCAATGAATTCGTCAGCACCCAGCTCACGCAGCAGCGACTCGTGCTTACCCGAAGCAACGGCGATGACGTGTGCCCCTTTCAGTTTGGCAATCTGTACGGCCAGATGACCAACGCCACCCGCAGCACCGTTGACCAGTACCGTCTTTCCGGCTAGTGACACGGGTATGTGCGGAGTAGATTGTAGGGGGTTAGGGAAATCATGGCCTACTTCAACCAGGTACTGCCACGCCGTGAGTAGCGACATCGGTGCTGCCGCCGCGTGTACATGATCCACGCGAGTGGGCTTACGGGCCAGTTCTGACACGGGTACCGTGACATACTCGGCATACGCCTTGCTCTCGCCTACGCTGAAAAAACGAACCATGGCGTACACCTCGTTGCCCAGGGAAAAGTCCGTCACGTCTTCTGCCACTGCTGTAATTACTCCTGAGATATCCGTACCTAAAATAATGGGGAAAGGTACCTGCGGACGCCATTCGGCAGGAAGTGCTCGGTACCCGTTGCGTAAGTACCAGTCTGGAGGATTAAGCCCCACTGCATGTACACGAACGAGTACTTCACCGGACTTTAGCTCGGGTAGGGGTGCTTCTTCATACTGCAATACCTCGGGGCCACCGAACGCATGCAGGCGAATGGCCCGCATGGTGTTAGGGGTTGGTTTTGTTTCTGTTGGCCGGGACGATTCCGAGCTAGATGATTCGGAGTTGGTTTCCACGGCTATGCTTTCGACTTTCATGCTATTCCTTTTCGTTGAATGGTTCGTTGACGTGCCCCTTTCAAGGAGGTGCAATCGTCCCGACAAAGGTCACCTTTGGGGACTTCGGCAAAAAACAGGATTCAAACCAAAAAGTATGAATATCAAGTAAGAGGGGACATATTGCTCAGTCTAGGTTGTAAGGAAACTGTCAACGTTTCTCAGTAGAGTGGACTCTCTGAATGGAAGACGGCTTGAACCCCGCATGGAATGCTACAGAACGGGGTTCGGTTAAGAGGTTAGACTATATACTAATAACGTATGAACGATCAACCAATTACTTTTACTTGAAGATACCCCCCGCCGCCGCTAAAAATCTCTTAGATTAATAGCCCTATTAACGAACAATCCAATCTTTTGCCGTTTTCAAGTTATAATAGAAGGACTAATTAAAAATAGAATTATTCTAAGTTCCTGTCTTTAGGAAATCCTTCCAGAAAGCCGCATAGCGTATTATCTATCGATGTCAGTTTATGATTTTTTTTACAAACACCTAGTAAATTAGCTGTTTAGAATAAAACTATTACGAATAATGATTTTTGAACTACACTCTAAAATGATTTAATGAAAATGTAGTATCAATCATTTTTACCTACTGATTATAGGGAGATACTTGCTAAGTATTTCTATTATATTTGTTCCTCATTTTTGTAAAACGCCGCCAAGACACCTTCTTTTTTGCTGGGTTTGAGCAGATTTTTAACTCTTACAGAAGGAGTTAAAAAAAAATATAAAAATTTTCCAGTTTGGCTTAAGGGATTTTTAGGGCTCCCGTGTCTTCCCCCTGAATTGTCACCACTTGGCATACCGATAATGTAAGATTCTATGCAGCTAGCTAGCACTTGGAACTCTTTTCTAACGACTGATCCCGTTTCTCCGGCCGATGAAACGGAACATGAGCCGTTAAAAAGCTCTGATCAGGAGCTTTTCACCCGAAAAACCTTCGAGACCAATCCAAGGCTAGGTTGTGAAATACTCTTTCGTCGGCACTACGTGGAGCTGTGCAGTCACGCTGTACGTTTTGTAGGGTCTAAATCCGTAGCTGAGGACCTGGTCGCTGAAGTGTTCTGTCAATTCTATGAAAAACAGGTTTTTTCCACGATTACCAGTTCGTACCGGGCTTATCTCTTTAAAACGGTACGCAATCGGGCTTACAACTACATTCGGCAGTCCTTTCAGCGAGATGTACCCATTGAAGAGGCGGAAGCGTACCTGAGCGAACATAGTCAGCAACCAGATGCACTCACTCAATACGATGAATTGTATCAGGATGTAGAAAAAGCCATTGATTCCCTGCCCGTACAACGCCGGAAGATTTACCTGATGTACCGTTTTGAAGGCAGAAAGTACGCAGAAATCGCTGCTGAGTTGGGCCTCTCCGTTCGTACCATCGAAGTACAAATTCGCCTGGCCAACCAGACCATTCGAGAAATGCTGAAATCCCGCTGGTTCCAGCTCCTTTTAGGAATATTCTTTATTCACTAAGGTTGTCTGACGTTCCTTTCTGCCTCGCTCAATAACATCCGTACCATGAATCCACTCATTAATAAACAGCTCATCTTTGATTTCTTTTCGGGCAAAGCGACGGTTTTGCAACGAAAGCAAATCGAAGCGTGGAGTCAGAACTCACAAAACGAAGAATTATTTTACGAGTGGTTACAGGAATGGGAACGCTCACACCTGCAATATCACCCGGATGAGGAAAAAGCGTACAGTCAGTTTAAGGATTTTCTGTACAATGATCAACGGCCTACGTTTTTAAAAGCTGAACCCGAAAGTACAGATCGTTGGAGTAACTATCGGAAGTGGCTGTTTCCTTCCATTGCAGCGTCCCTTCTGGTTTTACTGGGATTCTTCTACCAGGATCGGTTACTGAACCAACGTTACGCTACGGGGTATGGACAAATGAAAGTGGTACAATTGACCGACGGTAGCCGCGTAACCCTGAATGCCAATTCCACGCTGCAAGTACCGCGTTTCGGCTTCTGGGGAAAGCGTCGGCAAGTGAAACTTGAAGGAGAGGCCCTCTTTTCTATTACGCATACCCCGGATGATCAGCCTTTCGTTGTAAAAACGGATCACGGTTCGGAAGTAGTCGTATTGGGTACAGAGTTTAACCTTTTCACGCGTTCCCGGGCCACTGAAGTAGCCTTACTCCAGGGCAGCGTCGAATTTCATTACCAGAAACAGGGTAAAAAAGGCGATGCCGTCCGACTTAAACCCGGCGATCTGGTAAAGCTTCCCTCCAAAGGCAACGTTCAGCTTAAAAAATGGGATCGGAGCCATCATTTTTCCAGCTGGCGTGAACACCGCTATGTTTTCAAGGAAACATCCCTTCAGGAGCTGACGTACCTTTTTGAAGAAAATTTTGGGATCGTCCTGCGTATCCCCGAATCCCGAACCGCTGCCCTTACCTTGTCAGGAGCCTATCCGGCCGAAAGTGCCGAAGAGCTACTCAGCATTATCGCCGAAGTACTGAACTTACGCATCATCCATCAGGACAAAGAAATTATTTTACAATCTACTTCTCTCACATAATCCCTCTATCTCCGTATGTCTCTTTTTTTTACTAGCCTACACACGTGGGGGCTAGTGGTTTGCCTGGCTTTACCTGGCCAGCCCGCTAGTCCTTTGCTGTCACCGACGGAGTGGCAGTCCTCGCTTCAGCTAAAAAATACTTCCCAACGGAAACTCAAGGATGTATTACATGAGCTAAAAGAGCGGTTTGGCGTTGATATTCTTTTCGGCGATCAGCTGGTACAAGGTCTGACGGTACCGAAGACGGCTCTTGATCCCAAAGCCAGCCTGGAAGAAAATCTGGACCGTGTACTGAAAAACTCCGGTCTTCACTACCGGAAAGCCAAAGACGGAGCCTATCTGATTGTCGGACAACGTCTGGACAAAACAACCGAGCGGGAATTACCACAAACGTCCGCCCGTCCCAGTAGCCCGGTGGCCACGCAACAACCCAGTCTGGAAGTACAGGATCAGGTCATTACCGGTAAAGTAACCGATGAAAAAGGGGAGGGGCTACCGGGGGTGAACATCCTCCTGAAAGGCACCTCTCGGGGAAATAGTACGGATGCGGAAGGAAATTTCAAGTTAACTATTCCCGAGAATGCCGACAACATCCTGGTTTTCTCCCTAATAGGCTATTTAACTGAGGAAGTAGTGGTGGGTACGCGTACGACGATCGACGTTCAACTGAAACAGGATATCAAAAGCCTGGAAGAAGTGGTCGTGATCGGTTACGGTACCGTGAAGAAATCCGACGTAACGGGTGCCGTTGCTTCCATCGATTCCAAAAACATCGAGAAAGTAAACCGCGTGGATGCGGCATCCGCTATTCAGGGACAGGTACCCGGAGTAATGGTGCAGCGGACGGATAACAAACCCGGTAGCGGTGGATTTAACATCCGGATTCGGGGAGCTAGTACCATCCACACGACCGAAACGGCGGCTAATGCTGGGTACACACCCGGACAAAATCCTTTGTTTATCGTTGATGGTATTTTCGTGAACGACATTTCCTTTCTGAACCCCGCCGATATTGACCGGATGGACGTGCTGAAAGATGCCTCGGCCACGGCCATTTATGGTTCGCGGGGTACCAACGGGGTAGTCATTATCCAGACCAAAAAAGGAGAAAGTGGTAAACTCACCGTTCGGTATAACAACTACGTGGGTGTCAAAGAAGTGTATCACTTACCACCCATTTACAATACCACCGGGTACGTGGATTACCTGAAAGATGTAGTAGTGGGCAATCAGTACGCTTCCGGAAATTACAATTTTACCCGTAATGACGTCAACTTGCCCAATTACCTGAACGCGGAGGAGTTGAAGAACATCAACGACGGCGTTAGCACGAACTGGATCGACCTGATTACGCGGAAGGGCTTTCAAACGAACCATACCCTGGATTTGAGCGGCGGTAATAAATCTACTGTCTATGCGATCGGTTTTGGGTATACGCAGGATAAGGGTACCACCCGGGGCGAAGATTTTAACCGCTATACACTGCGTGGTAATCTGAGCAGTGACCTGACGAGCTGGCTGAATTTGAGCTACAACAATTACGTGACGGTAGCTACGCAAAATGCGGGAAGTTTTGAAGCCTTCCGAAGTGCGTACCGCTTAAAACCAATTGGAAGAGGGTATAACGAAGATGGTAGTTTAAAATTCCTCCCAACGGCGAAGGAAACGCAGGTGACAAACCCCTTACTGGATATTGAGAACGAAATTCGGGAAACCAAGTATCTCAATTATCTGGGCGACATCGCTGTACGTTTGAAGTTACTGCCCGGTATGACGTTCACGTCCAAGTTTTCACCCAACATCAAGTATACCCGTTACGGTGAGTACCGTGGAAAGTATACCAAAAGCTCCGTGGGTAATCAAAGCAGTACGCGGGCTCAGGTTGAAAACTACCTGGATTTCTCGTATACCT
>NZ_JBMDWJ010000025.1:0-22693 GCF_048595215.1 Siphonobacter sp. | reverse complement strand
AGAACTAGGCCCCTATCGCACCAGCACGCTCACCAGCACCAGCACCGCTGAAACGGCACTGATCACAATGGGTACCACGCGGTAGGTATTATCAGTCGAGGCAACCCGGGCCTGGTTGGGTTCCACGTAGACAATATCGTTTGGATGCAAATAGTAATAATGTGAGCTAAAGAAATCCCGCCGGTTGAGATAGAGGAGGGCAAAGGTCTTCTTGCCGTTTTCTTCCCGAATCACCAGCACGTTCTCCCGCTTGCCGTAGATGGTCAAATCGTTGGCCATACTCAAGGCCTGAAGCAGGGTCACCTGCTCGTTGTTGATCAAAAACAGGGAGGGGTGGTTGACTTCACCCAAGACTGAAATGCGAAAGTTCACGTTCCGCACGTTGACCGAGGGCTCTTTTAAGTACGCTTTGAGTTTATCCTTGATAAAGGCATTGACTTCCGAGCTGGTTTTGCCCGCGACAGCCACCTTGCCCAGCATGGGAAAATCAATCGAGCCGTCCTTGTTGACCACGTAACCCGGCTGGTAGGCCAGCGGGTTGGCCGAGGAGTTCAGCCCCTGACCCTGGATGATGGCCTGGGACTCGGGCAGATTAAAGACGGCCGAGGCCTCGGGGTTCAGACTGCTGACGGTAATCGAGAGCACATCTCCCACCTGCACGCGGGGCGTGTACTGTTGAGCAATGTTCAACGAATCAACGGTCGTGTTGGGGCCCTCCTGAAAAAGAGCTAGGTTCTTCGAGGATACACAACCCGTAAGTAGACCACCTACTAGTATAACCACTGCAAGTTTTCCTACAGTAAACAATCGACTCGTATTTACGGAGTTATTACTATAAAATGTTTTAAGAAAGACAAAAAGGCTGGTTTGCATAGACTGCTGTTTCAAGAAAGTACAATTTTTTGTTAACTACTAAGATTGAGAATAATTGTTTCGAAAAAACGGAACTTTAGCAGCACAAAGCAAGAAAATACCTTTAAATGGTTACGGTTCATAATCCGGACTTGATGGACACCAAAGATATTCATGCTTTGAAGTCAAATTCCTAACATTCGTTATTTAATGAAAATATTAGAAAAATGCTAAAACCTGCATCCTTTACAAAAGTGTCGCATTACGCAGAGGCTGCGTTTTTAGAAGTTTATAATCGGATAGATCGAACAAACGCTCAAAGCGGGGCAAGTCAGCCGGACGATGGATGTCGCTTCCAATAAAATCTGCCCATTCGTTTTGTAACAGGATTTTTCCCTGTTTACGAGCCTGATCACCGTATTTGCCCGTCAGTGACATCGCATTGATTTGCAGAAGACAACCGGCTTGTCGATGTTTTTCGAGTTCAGCTTCGAAGTTATGGTAGTATTTATAACGCTCCGGATGGGCTAGTATGGGCGTATATCCAGCGGCCTGAATACGAAAGATTAGGTCTGTCAGGTGTAAAGGAGCGGAAGACCAAGCCGTCTCCACGAGTAAATACTTTTCCGCACCAAAACTCAGTACCTCTCTTTTGTTTAAAAGATCCAAGAAGAAGTCATCAAGCAGGTATTCGGCAGCAACTTCTACCGTCAAAGGCAGACCATGTTCCTTCACCAGGGCTTGTAATTGTTCTTGCCCCTGAAGCAGCTGCTCGGGCTTATTGGGAAAGTAATCTCTACTGATATGCGGCGTTGTTACTACTTTTTCGATGCCCCATTCGGCATATTGCTTCAAACAAGCTAATGAATCTTCCCAAGTAGAAACGCCATCATCTACCCCGGGGATTAAATGGGAGTGAATATCAACTTTCCAAAAGCAGTCTTTGACCGGTTCTCCCTCGATTGGTTTGGCGGGAAAAAATCGATTTTTCAAACGCTGCCATATGCTATCAGAGCTCATGGATTTAACTATAGTACGAACATCCGATGGGCGGGATGCTTCCTTCTCCCGTAGAGACGAAATTTCATGACCAGTCGGAATGGGAACTGTTCCTTGTTCAGAATGCGAAACTAGTTCATCAATTTCCGTAATCATAATATAGTGGGCGGTTAGATGGCTCTCCACTCCATTCGAAGCGAAGCTCAATAGCATTTACAAACGAGTTAAATACTCCATGAGATACGCATAAAGGCATTTTTAGCCCTTTGCTACATCTGTACTAGTACATTTAAAAATTTTAAAAAATCGAATCGGTACGAAAATTTGCGAAATCCCGTACGTAAGACTTATTACTCGTAGAATCAATAAAGAAACGTCTCAACGTCTACGATTAAACCGTTTTAATTGGGCGACAATAAGCAATGGCTTATCATATAAAACTACGTAGATCTAGAAGACTTGGATGTATAAAGAAGAATTTTTTTAAAAAAGTCATCGCTTCATTTTTTAATTCTGCTTTACACGCTTCCTATAGCTATTAGGTCGACCTGTTGATATTGAAAAAATTATACCACTGGAAATTACTGCAAGCTAATGTCCCAATACCTATTTTTTTAATATGCGTTCAATCAGTACGTTAGTAGATCATCCTACACATATCATTTTATATTTTATTTATTTTATTGAAATAGTACAAATCACATTTAGTAAAGACAATCGCTTTAAGTGAGGCTTTACGGGATTTAAAGATTCATGGTTCTTGATAAGAGTAAACGTACACTTCCCATTTACTCTTGAAACATTCACCTTATAAACAAAGCACTTCGGATTTTACGAAGTGCTTTGTTTATGCATAACAAGTCAATTTTTACATCTTTTTAGCAGGGTTCCCAAAGACTGTAGCTCCTGCTGCAATATTCTCAATAACGACTGAACCAGCCCCAATACGGGCATTTTTTCCAATCTCTACGCCCGCTACAATAGTTACCCCCGCACCAATGAAGGTGTTTTCGCCAATTTTTGCCCCCGTGCCAATAATACTCCCCGCACCAACTTGCACGAAATCCTCAAGTTCAGCTTCCGTATCTACAATGGCTCCAGCGTGTACCAAACAATGGTTATTCACCTTGGAAAAGGGTTGAAGAATAACTCCGGCAGCTACAAGATTTCCGTGACCTACGTGAGCATCTTCGGAAATAATCGCGGATGGATGTACGGCATTCACGGGTTGTACCTGCTGCGTTTCGTGAAGAAACTCAACCAGACTCTTACGTTCCGTACGATCTTCTACCGCTACGAATGCTTCGCATTTCTGTCCAATGAGCTTCGTAAAGCCTTCATTATCCGTAGCACCGAATACGGAGATATCCCCGATTTCGGTGCCGTGTGTGGTTTCATCATCGTCCAAAAAGCCATACACGAGCACTTGATTACGATTAAAAATATCCAGGGCGGTTTTACCCAGGGTTTTAGCTCCAAAAATGAGAACGGGATTTTCCATACGCTAGCAATTAGTCATCTATAAGGGGTAATGCCTTACCGGGCAAAAATAGTTCATACCTAAAGGATTCCCACACCTACCGGTAAACTCCATAAAGCGTATGTCGACAAAAAATCCTGCCTTCCTTTTAACATTGCTTATTCCTTGCGTAAGTTTGCGATGAAAAGTCAGCCGTTTGCACGCGTTGACTTATCGAGAAGCGGGGAGAGACGGGCTCTGTGAACCGCTGGCAACCTATTCCATTTCAAAGGAACAAGGTGCTAATTCCTGCCTTGAAGAAGGTCTTCAGGGAGAGATAAGTGAAGCACTCTTTATGCAACGGACTACCCCATCGCCTGGGGCGGCATCTTGGCCCCACCTTTTAGTTCCTTTTCTGGCATCTACTCAGCCTACTAGGGCTTACTTCTCTTGTTGTTGGTTGCATACAGAATACCCACACGCTGGGATTCAACGCTTACTCTAAATCCTATTTATTTACTTTTCACGCATTAATTCTGCAACAACATGTCTGAATTACGTTTTGAAACGCTCCAGCTGCACGCGGGGCAACAGATTGATCCGACTACGAACGCTCGAGCCGTTCCCATCTATCAAACCACTGCCTATCAATTCAATGATTCTGAACACGGTGCTCGGCTCTTTGGTCTGCAAGAGTTCGGAAATATCTACACCAGAATTATGAATCCGACGCACGATGTGTTTGAAAAACGCATCGCCGCTCTGGAAGGAGGCGTTGCGGCCCTTTCTGTAGCCTCAGGACACGCCGCTCAGTTTATAGCCATCAATAATATTACGACCGTAGGTGACAACTTTGTTACTACTTCTTACCTCTACGGTGGCAGTTACAATCAGTTTAAAAACTCCTTTAAAAATATTGGTGTAGAAGCCCGCTTTGCCGATGGTGACAAAGTGGAATCCTTCGAACGCCTCATCGACGAGAAGACCAAATTCTTGTACCTGGAAACCATTGGCAATCCCGGATTTAACATTCCGGATTTCGAAGCTTTCGCAGCCCTGGCACAAAAGTACGATTTGCCTCTGATCGTGGATAATACCTTTGGTGCGGGCGGTGCCATTGCCCAACCGCTCAAACACGGAGCCCATATTGTCGTTAGCTCGGCCACCAAATGGATTGGGGGTCACGGAACGACCATGGGTGGCGTCATTGTCGACGGTGGTACGTATAACTGGGGCAATGGTAAGTATCCGCAGTTTACACAGCCTTCTCCCAGCTATCATGGCTTAGTGTTAAACGAGGTCTTCGGTTTGGGAGGACCCTTTGGTAATATTCAGTTTATCATCCGGGCTCGGGTGGAAGGCTTACGTGATTGGGGACCCGCTCAGGCACCTTTTAATAGCTTTTTACTACTACAGGGACTTGAAACGCTTTCCTTACGAGTCGAGCGTACCAACGACAATGCACTGGCCCTAGCCCAATGGTTACAAAACCATTCCGCCGTTGAATACGTCAATTATCCTGGCCTACCCAGCAGTCCTTATCATGAGCTAGCTCAGAAGTACCTGACTCGGGGCTTTGGGGGCGTTCTGACCTTCAAGTTACGAGCGGGAAAAGATGTCGCGGATCGTCTGGTCAACCACTTACAACTCATTAGTCACGTGGCTAATGTAGGCGACGCCAAAACGCTGATCATTCACCCCGCCAGTACGACACACTCTCAACTCTCGGAATCCGAACAGGCTAGTGCTGGGGTAGCACCGGGGCTATTGCGGGTATCCCTAGGACTTGAGCATATTGAGGATATCAAAGCCGATATTGAACAGGCCTTAGCCGCTGCTTTGGCTCAATAGCCAGAGCTATCTAATGCAAGAACGGGATTAGACCCGTTCTTGCTTAGGCATACACGTTTTACTATTAACGCTTTTAAAGTTGTCTGCTTTACAAATTTATCATTACCCGCAGGAGTTTTCACTGGAATGTGGTCAGGTACTGCCCGAAATTCAACTGGCTTATCACACCTTCGGAAGCCTTAACGCCGCTGCCGATAATGTGGTATGGATTTGCCATGCGTTGACGGGTAATTCGGACGTAACCGAGTGGTGGAACGGTCTAGTAGGTGAAGGCAAACTTCTCGATACGCGTCAATACTTTATTGTGTGTGCCAACGTGCTAGGGTCTGCGTACGGCTCTACTTCGGCTCTTTCGCTCAATCCCTTAACTGGAGAGCCCTATTACCAGGATTTTCCGTTGATTACTATTCGGGACGTAGTCCACAGCCTGGATTTACTACGGCAGCATTTAGGACTCACCCGCATTCGTATGCTGATAGGTGGTTCACTCGGGGGGCAACAAGCCCTGGAATGGGCTATTCAGCAACCCGATCTTTTCAAACAACTCATTCTGATCGCTACGAATGCTCGCATGTCTCCCTGGGGAATTGCTTTCAATGAATCCCAACGCATGGCCATTGAAGCCGATCAAACTTGGCAGGAGCGACGCCCCGACGCGGGTATACAGGGCATGAAGGCAGCTCGGGCCACGGCATTACTCAGTTACCGGAGTGCCGTGATGTACGAATTTACTCAGGCACGCGAAGAGTCAGTCCTTGAGTACTACCGGGCGAGTTCTTACCAGCGTTACCAAGGGGAAAAAATTGCGAAACGCTTTAATGCTTTTTCCTACTATACACTCTCTCAGATGATGGATTCCCATGATGTGGGTAGAAACCGCGGGGGAGCCATGACAGCCTTGAATCAAATCAAAGCCCAAACGCTCATCATTGGCATTCAATCCGATGTTTTATTTCCCGTAGAAGAGCAGCGGTTTTTGGCCCGCTACATTCCCAATGCCGAGCTGACGGAAATTGATTCGCTGTATGGTCACGATGGCTTTTTGGTGGAAAATGAATTGATGACCAAAACCATCCGTACCTGGGAGTTGTCCAATCAACTGGGGGCTTTCGAAGAAGAGGAAGAACTAATCATTCGCGATCGCGTACAAGTCGACGTTCGTAAAGGGGTACGTGAATACATTGCCGTTGACAATATTTCGTTTATAGCCCTCCCCTATACGATTCATTTAATCAATGGACATCGTATCGAATCAGATGTCGTACTCGAAAAAGTGAGTCAGGCCCTGCAGGAAAATTATGATTTTGGTCAGCTTACCACAGACCTGCCCCATATTTTAGCCAACCTTCGCCACATCCGCAATTTTGATGCGTCAACGCAGCGGATTTACCTAAGCGATGGACGCAGCCAAACGCTGCCTCCAAAGTTTCCGTTGAAATCATTGTAGTAAAAATTTCTCGATCGGAAGTTGTCTTTTGCTGATATTAAAGGAATTAAAATAAGGGTTAATTGACTAATAATGAAGCCTGTATCAGTAATTACACTACTGAATTTCAACGTAATTTTTTGATTCGGAATGCCCGCCAAAGACCTTTCACTGTGGCTATCTATTTTCAACAGTCTTAGTGTAATACAACCTTCCTTTTTCAATAACTAAGACGAAATAGCTCAACCTACCGACTCTGTACTAGTAGATCATCGGGCATACACCAGTATGTTCTGTAGAGAGTTATAGGCAAGCTTATTGGGTAAAGTCAATCCCCTAAAAACACAAATCCCGGGTACCCTTTTTAAGGATAGCCGGGAGCGCGCAAACCAATCCAATGGCGGCAGGAGAGGCTTATCAAACACTCATGGACCGCGTCAAGCATTTCCTAATGGAAACATAAAACACATATGGCGGTATGAGTTATAGGGTAAACGAGAACATTTTCCTTGGACAACGCCCTAAAGTAAACACATCAAGGAAGGAAAACCAAATAATTTTCACCTCGTTCGTCGACCTTTGCTTGCGTAAAATCTATTAAAAAATCGTGCTTAAGCGAGCCAGTACCTGCCTTCTTAGAGCTATGCCTTTGGCAGTCTGCTAATTACACAGTTCACACTAAAACGATTCTATTATTTGGTATAAATAATAGGTAGGGGGCTTTTTTGAGATCTTCTTCGTCGTTCCGAGCATAATTTTGCCCAACCCAAGTTACGAACTGAATCCATAGCTGCCTAGCTAATCTCATTACAGCGACTTTGCTGTTCACAACTATCACGTAACAATCGAACTAGGTGTTTGTACTACTATGCATACTTTTAGCCTCTGCTTTTTAGGAGTTAGGACCGGATGTAATTCATTGATAAAGAGAGCATTTTAAAGACATTGAGTAATACTAAGCATTTATATCCAATTCCAAAACTATCCAAGCCAAACGATTTCTACAAAACATGCTTTTATAAATAGAGTATCACTACAAAAGCAGTCTTTTATAGTAAAAATTTTCCAAAGTAGATCACTACGAAATCTGGCATGGACTTTTGTTAATACATTTTAAGGCTATACGTTATAAAATAAATGGATTCTTGTAAATGTCTTTTGCTAGTGAATCTATGCCTTTTATGCCTCGTATATGACTTATCGGTATATTAACTTACCCACGAACCTTTAATTCGAAACCGAATTATTCACGTCCTTTTACACGTATTCAACACGTACCATTAGTCCTTCACATCATTAGACTTGGGTCGCAGGAAGCCTATCGCCCTATGCTTTCACAAGTCTGATCATGTTTTTAATTCCCATTGGTAATCAGGTTTACTGCCTGACCTAGTAGCTCTATGTCCGCCAACACAACACTACTAGCAAGTAACCGCCATGAAAGCTATTCTATTTACCAGCCTAGCTCTGCTAGGCTCAGACGCCCTATGGGCTCAGGATTCCACTTACCACCGCCAGAATACACATGAGTACATCGGCATTACCGTCGAACATAGTCTCAAAAGTGGGTATAAGATGGATCAGGATTACGATTACTACGCTACACTTATTGAATTGGAATATCAAAAGCCCTTGATCAAAACGATCAAAAATAACATTGCATTGAACCTTCTATTTCAACCACAAGTGAACCTAGCTACTTACCGTGACTGGAAGGTTGAAACGTTGCAGGATTCCTGGGAGGCGGGTTTTAACGTGGGCGTTATTTTCCACGCTTACTTAAATGATCGGTCATCCCGCCGGTACTTTACGATCTCAAGTAGTACGGGCCCCCATTACATTCACGCGACGCCCGTACGCCAAGCACCAGGGTTTATTTTCTCTAATAATATCCGAATTGGTTTTCATTATCCCGTCTACCAACGCATCAATGCTGAAGTTAAAATAGGGGTTCGGCATGCTTCCAATGCAGGTTTAATTAGACCTAACCACGGACTTGATAACGTATTCGCGGGGCTTAAGCTCACGGTTGCATTGGGAAAACTTAACGATGAGGATTGACCAACGAAAAAGCCTATCCATAACATGGATAGGCTTTTACTCTAGAGATTTTTTAACCCGCCAAGATTAAAAAATGAGCGAAGAATTTTAATCACCCTAAATTATATACGTGGCTACTTATTGGCAAATCTTAAGTTAACAAACGTCAAATTGTGTCGACGAGTATCCATAAAACGTATATCAATATGCAATAAAATTTGTTTTATTATATACATAAAAAATACAAGTAATGACATGGATTTGTTCGCTACTACTTTACTATCAATTCTTTTTGCGGCTTTTTAGATCTCTTTACTTAAGTAATTTCCCCTACTTGATTAACAAAAGGACTAACGACTACAATAAAAAGTTTTTTAATTGATCCAGTTGAGCCTGTCCTTGCTTTAAAGCCTCCTGATTGGAAGACCATCCTTGATATGTTTCGGGCCAAATCGCCGTACGGTGGCGGTAGTAAAAGATTTCCCAGTTATCCCGAACGTTTTTAGCCCGAAAGATTTGATCCAGTACTTCTTCGACCAAAGCAAAGGACATTTTATTCAAATCTTTAGCCCACTCTTCATATTCACTTTGAATGCGGTCCAGACAATCTTCTACCGAATTGGTAATATAAAGCAGTATGTCCTGAGCGGAAGCATCGCGGGAAAGGTGAATGAAAATGAAATCCGGCTTGAGTATATCCAAGTGTTCCCGAATTTTAAAATGCAAGGCCCCCAGATACGAAACATGAAACTCTTTAAACCAGCGTAGAGGTATTTCCAAAGTGGGTAGCATCGCTACTTCCTGCAGTAACACTTCTTCAAAGGACAAACCCTTTGCGGACAAACCCCGCAGGCGGCCTTCCTGCTGCATCCGATCAAAGATCCCCTGCTTGACCTGATGAAGTCCCTGATTCAGGGTGTCGCCCAAGGTTAAGAATTCTCGCGTAATGAACGTCCGATACTCGTTGAGGTAGATCTCATACGTTTTGTTGTAGGAGCCCAACGAATGGTGGGTAAGTTCAATGGTCTGCGTCGACAGAGCGGCTAAATGACGCCGACACGCTTCCTGAATAGAATCAAACTTTTCCTGCATGGGCAAATTAGGCACATGACGAGCCTGATCGAGCCCCTTTAAATGCTCCTGGCAAGCATTGGTTAGCTCCTGCCACACCTCGTTAAACAGGTTTTTAAAAAGAGGGAAATCCGTCATAACATTCGTTCTAACTATGTAATTCGTTAACTGAGCAAGCCTCTGCTAGGCCTGGCCCAGGAAGTCATTTCTCTACCGTGTCTACTCGGCTTTTAAGCAGGTTCTTGCCAACTAGTCCTGAAAAGGATGATCGCTGGTGATAAGTTCTTTTCTCAATGCTTTTGAATCTGCATAAAGCCTTCGTTAATTACTTTAAACTCGGGCAGGGTTGCAAACGGCTGCCCTAACTGCCGGGAGTAGGTTTTCAGATAATGTACGCCTCGAAACAAGTTTCTAAAAAACCCCATCACACCATAGCTTCGCCGGAGATAGTAGAGTTCGAAGATAAAGCTTAGTAAATAAACCAAGGGATATTCGGTGTTGCGGGGATTGAACCGATGACGCTCCGTAACGCTGAAGACGGGTTGTAGGAGTTGATTGCTTCCGCCCCGGGTGAAATACATCAGTTGGCTGCTTCCTAACGTCTCAATCGGAATAATGGCTACGCGTACGAGGCTTTGCTGCGTTAGAAAATCAATGATGGCCGCGTATACCTCACTTATTTTTTCCATCACTTGCTGAGCCCCTTCCCGAGTACCTACGTACGTTTCCGCTTTGGTAGGAATGAAAACTACTAAGCGTGGTTCTGTAAGGTCAGCAAACGCCTGGGAGAGAATGCTCAGTATAGCTTGCTGATCGTGGTTACCGCGGATGTCATTCATCAAACTCGCCGCATCTACAGGAATGAATATAGCCGTGGATAGATCCACATAGGCGGATACGCGGTCCGGATTTTCCTGCAACCATTCGCCGGGTAGATCAACAAAACGAAGGGTCAAGAAGGGATCATCCGAAGGGTGAGCAATGTCTAGGGTATACTCACCGACCTCAGCCGTTGACTGAATACCATCCCGATAGCCAATGGTACCTTTACTAAGCGTAGTGACTAATTTTTGTTTTTCCTGGTTTAAGGCCTGTTCAGCCTCAGCATCTAAATTAAATTCCAGAGGGATATTGGTCAGGAAATCTTTTTGAACGGCGTCTACTAACGAGGATAGATAGGTGGTCTTTCCCTCCCCGGAAGGGGCCAGCATGGTAATCGTAAAAGTAGAATGCATACGGCGGTCATAAATTTAACGATGCGTGAGTTTTAATAAGAGATAAACCGGCGGTACCCTCGCACATACTATAGCGTCTGGTGCAGCACTGCTGCCCATCCAGGAAAGCGTAATTCCAGTTCCTAGCTAAGTAGGACCTCTACAGGAACAGCAACGTATCCTAATGACATTTGCCTATAACAAAAATATGCATTTCGCTGTAAGACCCTTATACGTTAGGTAAATAAATAATATTTCTTCCGAATACTCACCCTTAATGGATAGAGTCCTTAGGTTTATTACTTAAATAAGAATATTCACTAATATGGGCTCAAATACTCTATTTTAGCTTCATTTAACGTAGGTATTGCCTCGAAAGGTGAGGAGTTTAGCTTCTATCGCAAATAGGTTGCGGGATTGTTTGCTATCACTCACGAATCCAAGAATCATCCAGCGACAACTAGTTAACTGTATAGCGTCATCAGGACTTACCTGCTAAACGGTTCGTTCCGGGTAAGGGTATGTATCTAGTTTAGTACCGCCACCCGTTACGCCCCCAAATCATTACACAGTAGATATTACCTGACCTACTATGACAGTGTCCATTTCCCTAAGACAGACCAAAGATTACTTGAGGAGCGGGCAGAACCCTCTGGTGTGAACAACTAGCCCTTGAATCGTATACGTAATCGTACGGGCTTGTCACCCAAAGACGGGGACGCAGAAAGTACGGCTTATACCCGGTGTGCTAAAACGATTCATTAGCGGAGATAGGACCCTGATACGCCAATATGCATTTACGATAAATTCGCTACCGGGACGCCACGTTAAGCCATAAAAAACTCCTCGCACCCGGCGGAACGAGGAGTAGGTAAGTTGGCGGACTTCCCTTCGAGGCAGGTTAATTCAGTAAACACTTTCTCATACGGGCACTTGCATACAAATCTTTCGACTATCGTTGGCCTACTTGGCGGTGTAGCTTTTAAAAAGGTTCCTGTATTTAAAAAACACAGGAACACTTGCCAAACTATATCTTTTGTGCTCGCCCGCACGCCAGATTATTACTCACTGGTTAACTACCTTCAGCTCTTTTCACACCGCTGCGTACAGGTTTATGACTAGGTAGAGATGGATTCAGTTGTAGATTCTATCGGTCCATTCAGGCCCGGGAGAAAGGCTTATCCTGTAAAGGTGTAACCCTCCAAAATAATGACAAACTTCACCCCATGGCTTTACCATACGGGTAGTAACACTAAAAGCTAATGGGTTACATGAAATGAATTCATTCTAGATTCCCATAGCTCGCTCCTCAGGACTGCATGCATCCTCGGCTAACTGGCTCAATCGGTACTTCTGGCGGCATGTTTACTAAGGTCCGATTGGTTAGCTACTTAAGCTGTCGATTTCTTGCAACAAAATAACACAAGTTTTAAAGCTCACACAATCGTAATAATTGGAGTTTATCCTCCAATTATTTTCGATATTTAGTAAACAACGATTTTACGCTTTCGTACCTTTTAAAGATTAGCATGACTTCCTATTAATTTCTAACCACGTTTGATGTCGAATCACTTCGTACTCGACTTTACCGATTAGAATATGGTGATACGTCTTTCGACCCATTTCTTTCATAATATCCTTTTTCTTATGGGCTAAAGCATAGGATAGAAAAGGAATCATGGCTCGCTTTGCGAAAGGCAAGGAATGAATCAGTTCCTGAATCATTAAATGCTGCCCAACAAGAACTTCGAGGGATTTTGAAGATTTCATAGATCTATTATTAAAGGTGGAAAAATGTTAAAAAATTCAATTATTACTCAATATAAGTAAGCTAAAAATGTAAAAACCAATAACTATTTAAGAGAGAAAAAATAGATATAAAATAATATTATTAACTTTAATCAATTACATTAAGTAAACTAAAAGATCCTTTTTTCTATGGATGTAGTAATAGCTTGTAGAACTACAATTTGTATTGGCAACAAGTGCGATCCAACCATCTTTACCCATTGCGATGTATTTCCAAGCTGACCAAAAGCTGACTAGGCAAATCAGGTAACTGGCTAGGTCAGTACAGACGAGTCTTGATACGCTAGAAAACTCCTTGGGCCTTCAGCTTAGTGTAGTTGACTGGTGGTGAATTTCGAATCTTGGCTACCTGCGTAGCTTAGTCCCGTCCAGCTTCCCCTCGAGGCAGGAACCAGCCGAGGTAGCGATTGGTAAGCAACGGAATCTGGCCAAGATCGATGCTGAAGGATAGTCCTATTTAGCGAGGTAAGGCTATCGCGAATAGCGGCTAATCGACTGAACCTTTGACCCTCTGGACTATGGATCAGAACAGAATCCGCATAGGCTTGAGCTTCTTTTAGCTGATCGGCTTGAACCAACGCATGGACCTGATTGAGGTGAATGAATTCGGCCTCTTTTGCCGCTTTTATTTGAAAATCTTCATAAGAAATCAGGTAACATGATCCGAAAACACCCATACCGAACAAAAGAAAAATCAGAAAAGACAAGTAATTATCTTTAGCTTCGTTGGGGTCTGGATTGTCAAAGCAAGGTTGCAAGGGTCGGGAAGGATCGCCTGACAAAGCGGGCGGTAAATGAGGGCTCTTAGAGCTTTCGGCACGCTGTTTTAGGAGACGACGTACGAAGGCAGCAGATGGATCGGCGGACATCTGGATGATTAGTTAAGGTGGGTATTAATACTGGGTTAATTAGCAATTCCTTTGCTCTAAAAGAGTACTAGAGATGGCCTAAAGATAAGGCCTGTACTAAACAAAATGAATCAATTTTTTCATTTTGTTTATAAGTAAATAAAATAAGTACATTGCTTACGTATAAAGCATTAAAAAGGATACTTGAAAATCGAGGCAATCTAATGACTAAGCTTTAACCAGTGCTTCTTTTTTCTCTGCTACGAATACCTTATCTTTATCCCCACTTTACCAGTATGCAAGCGGAAGATCTTTTATAAAGATTATTACTCCCTAGAGACTAGATGCCGTTTTGCCCCAGCATCCTTCTTTTCTAGTCAGAGGCTGTCAACCCTTCAATACCGTCGATCACCCTACCTAAAACGGCTTTACCTAAGCCCACGAAAAGATCTCATTCGGTTTTTTCTCGGATGTGTATGGTCTCCATTTTTTGAGTTTATTATTCTTAACCCAATACCTTATCCCTTTGTCAAACCATTATTGATTATGTTTTCCATTCTTGTTGCTGATGATCATTCCATTGTGAGGCATGGCGTTCAACACTTGTTAAAATCGTTCCTTCCATCCGTGATTATCTCGGAAGCCGAAACTTTTAAAAAAGCCTTGTACTTACTCGAACAGCAGCGTTTTGACCTCGCAATCCTGGATATTCATATCCCCGGAGGGGACAACGTAGCTATGATTTCGAAATTACAGGCCAAACAAGCGGACCTGAAAGTACTCATCTTTTCCAGTTACGAAGAACGATTGTATGCCATGACCTTTATGCAAGCCGGTGCAGACGGTTATTTATCGAAGGATGCCTCCAATCAAGAGTTTGAGCGGGCCGTAAAGACCATACTAGCCAATCATAAATATTTGAGCAAGCACGTGAAGGAAGAAAGCCTCCATCAGGTGATGTCTTCAGGAGGTACCTATACACCGGCGATTCAATCCCTATCCAAGCGAGAAAGAGAAATCGCCCAATTATTACTGACGGGAAAGAGTACCTCTGAGATCGCCATTATTCTCAATGTACACATCTCCACGGTAAGTACGCATAAGAGTAATCTCTTTGAGAAGCTCAACATTCAAAATATGCTTCAACTGAGTAGCCTCTTCAAAGTGAATCAACGGGATGAGTCCGAGTAAGGAAGCTCGGAGACAGCTTTTCCTGTACCAATGAAATAATTTCAGGGCACCTTCGTAGGCCCAAGGCTTACGAAGGTGCTTTTAAGTCAAACACCCAAATCGTTCCGCTGGAGTGGCTACGTACGCGAGTGGGAATCTTTAACGAATGCGTAAATTCTTTAATCAATACCAGACCCAAACCTACTTGTATCTGCGGGGAAAGCTCCTGGCGACTACGCTCGGAATTAATCCAGTCCACTAAGGCTTGCGGCATACCACCGCCCGTATCTTCAATGACTAGCCGGATTCCTTCTTCCCAAGGTTCCGTAGAAATTTGAATGAGACCTTCCCAACACGCTTTTACGGCATTGTCGAGTACATTATGCAGAATGATTTCTAATTGTACCTGATTGCTTTTTACCCATAAGCCAGCGGACACCTGGTTGATAAGCCGGGTTTGGTTGGCTTCGGCAATGGGTAGAAATAAGGCAACCTTGGCAGCAATGAGTACCGATACGTCCACGGGCTGCTCGATACCGGGTTCCATTTGTGCCTTGATTGAGGCTAATAACGAATCCATTAAGCGATAGGATTGAGCCGAAGACTGCTCAATGGCACGGCTGGTTTCCAAAAGCTCAGGCGTTATCGCTTCTTTTTCTAGACCTTTTCTCAGCATGCGGCTCACCTGATGTAAGTACTTCAAGGGGGTACGAACGTCATGACTAATGACCTTCAGGAATCGATCCTGAATAATCATCTGCCAGTTTAGCTCCTCTTTAAAGTTTTCCAACTCTCGTAAGGTATGACGCAATTGGCGAGTTTGCTTGGCCACGTGCAGGCGTAGCACTTTGTTATTACGCTCCAACCATCGGGTTCTCAGGTGAACCAAGCCTTGAATGGCCACCGCCAGCAAAACGATCAGACCCAGCCTTACCCAGCCCAACTCATACCAGAGCGGCTCAATGATCAACAGCAGGCGTTTTCGAACGTGGGGCCGCCCCATTCCATCGACTTGTCGAATGACCAGCCAACAGGGTCCGGCAGAAAAGTGGTGCAATAGTTTGAGTTGATCCGTATATGACGTTTCCCAGGTTGATACTTCCGCGTTAGGTTCTTCCAGGCGGTACTCGTAGGCTAGTGCTTGCAAATGTCCAGCGTAAGGACTAATCAGATCCAATTCCAAAAATTGTCGCCCTGACTTTACGTACAGAGTATCTCGCACCGACAGGGGTACGCGGTTTACAGCCAGACGATCAATAAATAAGGGCTGCTTAGCGGAAGACGAAGGAATCTTGCCGGGATTAAACCAAACCATTCCTTGCAAAGACGGCAGTGAAATGTAACCATTAGGCAGCAAGAGCCCACAGGGTTGACAGCCCCCGTTAAATTCATTGGTTAACAAACCGTCCTGCGTATCGTAATGGCGGTAATACACTTTTTCCGTTTTTCCCGCCGCATAACTCAGTAATTGCTGGATCGAGGTTTGAAAAAGACCTTTATTGGTAGGAATCCAAAAACACCCATGCTGATCCTGCACTAAGCAGTGGGCGTTGCGTAAATACAAGTTAGCATCGAGCGGAAAAGACGTGTATTTTCCCTGCTTCAAAAGAAAGAATCCCTGACCATCCGTCGTACCCCAGATTTCTCCCGGTCGGCGAATGTAGAGACTCTGTACATGGGTGTCCCGCAGCAGCGTATCCAAACGCCGTTGCTTAAGGTGCACGCGGTAGAGGCCCTTTACCGTACCCAGCCACAGATACTTCTCGGACTCTTGAGCCAGCACACTCATGCGTTGGAGAGTCATACGTAAAAACAAGGAGAGTCGGGGTCGGGTCTGGTGCGGATTCAGCGTAAATAAGCCAATATTACGCACACCCACCCAGATTCGCCCATCCGCCCCCGCGTATAAACCCGTAATGACATTAGGAGCCTGCCAACGACCTTTCATCTGCGTACCATCTGGATTTAAGCAATAGAGCTCGGTCCGGTCTTTCACCCATAGATTCTTTCGCTGGTCGCGAATCAACAGACTTTTATTATCCGTTCGGGTCAGTCGTTTTAACAGAGGGCGTATGGAACCTGCGGGCGGAGTAAGTCCCAGTATATTGCCCTGAGCCGAAAGGACGGTTTGGTCCTGAAAAGGAACCTGAGCGTAGTAGACATTATCTGACGCACTACTGGGAAAAACCAGGGAGGAAAAGTACTGGCGGGAAAAGACATACAAGCCCCGGGTCTTGCTTCCCAGAAAAATGGAGCCCGTGGCATCGTGATAATAAAAACTGCCAATATCTTCCGCCACACAATTAAACTGACTTAGCAACAAATGCGTGTGTAAGGCACCAGAGGCACTACGCGTTAAGCGATACAGGTGCTCCCGTAAATACACGGCACCCTGACCCGTTAAGGGATTCCAGTACACGCGGCATTCGTGCTTGTGGTGCCGGTAGGCGGGATGATGAAGGATGTCGCCGCCTAATTCCTGGGGGACCGATCCCTCCGGCCGCACCCAGGTAAACGTTCCCGAAGGATTCCAGTAATAGAGTTGTTGATCTACGCAGAACAGGCGGCCAATGTGAGCGACGGCCCGGGTGGCAAAAGACCTGGGTTTTTGTCCAGCCAAACAACACTCGACCCGACCCTGGCGATACAAGTAATACGTTTGCTGACCAGCTGCTAACCCATAGGATTCATCCGCATTAATGGGTACGAACTGATCCGTTACCCCCGTAGCCATCCGAGCGGTTACGTAGGCTTTTAGGAAGGGTTGTTGTAGTAGCGTCCGTTCAAAGTTGGTATCGATTCGAGCCGTTCGATTTTCAATACGAACGTACGCTTTATCCTGCGTTAGTGCATATAAACGGGGGCCATTGTTAAATAGCGTAAGAATGCGATCACTCGGCAAGGGGAGTTTCGTACGATCGTAGATTTTAAATACCCTTCCATCGTAGCGAACCAGCCCTCCTTCCGTGGCCAGCCAAATAAATCCTTCTGCATCCTGAGTAATCGTCTTCACGCTGTTTTGAGGCAGCCCACTGGCATCGGTAAAATGCTCCTGATGATACGCTAAGACCTGGGGCTTCTCTTGTGCCATGCTCCCTAAGCTAAGGCATTGCAGCCACACGTACCAATAGCCAATTACCCGCCTTTTTCCTCGCATTCTTCTCTACTAATTTTCTTCTGTTAAGTGCTATTTCGTCCTTACTCAGGTCAGGCCTAACGTAGTTTTCCACTGCTGTAAGCCGGATTTCCAATGAATAAGCCATCGTAATCAATCACGTTTCTTGAAACCAAGCCGCTTATTTGGTTTGAAGAAACAACCTTACGTGAATGGTCTGCGGTTTTCCTTGGGCGGAAGGACAAAGGCTAACCTGAAAGCGGACCTAATTTTTTTACGTGGGTAAGAAGAGAAGCAGGAACGGCACTAGGCCGGTTCAATTAGAGCTAGGACCTTCGGCTTGGGTAAAAGTCGGTAACGAGAAGCACTTAATCGGGAATCAAGATTCCTTTCCAGGACAGGCTGAATCAACACGGCCAAGTAAGGCAGGCAGAGAGCTCGTACGGATGTCCGAAGCCTCGTAGGGGCAGGTTCGAGCGGCCAAGGCCTGACCCAAGCGTTCCCGCTTAGATCCATGGCTTTCTCTCCAGCGGTAGCGTCAAGCATCCTAATCAATAGCAGCGTTTGCATACATCAATACGTCGAGTAAGGGTTCTTAACGTTCAGCGGCGACGAAAGAATGGGCCTCCTTTTGGTTTCCGACTCGTGTTTAACTAGGAAGCAACTTGCCGTAACACTTGCCTTGGAACCGGGCCTTACCCCTTACTTAGTTTAGTAGGTACTGGATTCCTTCGGAAGCCCTTGGCAACTTTACCAAAGGTAGATAAAGACCTGCATACAAAATACTTCATCTATCGTTCCTACCTCTTTCTTCCTTTTCAAACGTATAGCTAAAAAACCCGCTAATCAGGGCGGGTTTCGGGTTTCGTTCGCTAGAGTCCAGAAAATAACTGGGAGTTTAGGGCTCGGCCATCCAAGGCCTGACCGATCAGATACGCTTGCCCGAAGCGGAGGCTCGGATGAGGGAGCCTAGGGATTACGTCCCAGAGATTGATTCATTACCCTGGGGCTTTCCACGAATACAGGTACAAAACACGAACTTCCCCTTACTGCATTCAATAGTATTCCTTGGATTTTATTCTCCAATTAGTTGGAGTAACCCAAGAGTAATAAGAAGGTGAGAAGAATCTACAGGGTTCAACGCCGTCAGAGTCCTGAATTTATCGCTGTTTCTCCGCTATGATCCGTGGCCAGGGCTTACTGTGAGGTACCATGAAGATAGCAGAAGCGAGTTCTACTGAGGAACATACTAAAGAGCAGACCTTAACAAAAACAGGCCTTTGATCGTTTAAGAAAATAGAACCCACCCTGGTGTTTTTCTGAAGGACTACTCCCCTTGCTTTTCATATCAGCTTTGATGACCTCACACCCACCCTTGGAATCTTCTCAATCCTTTTTATCCGGTGGCGGTGCCATGGGGGAACTCATACGGACTATGGACTGGTCGAAAACGCCGCTGGGCCCGCCGTCTACCTGGCCACAAAGTCTTCGTACCTCGGTTAGTCTATGCTTATCTTCCACCTTTCCTATCCTGATTGCCTGGGGTCCGGAAACGATTCAGATTTACAACGACAGCTACCGACCCATTTGTGGAGCCAAGCACCCCGAATCGATGGGGCAAAATTTCCGGATTTGTTGGGAAACAGCTTTACCCGTTGTAGGAGATGCCTTTACACGAGGTCAGCAGGGTGAAGGTACGTACATTAAAGACCAGCAAATGTTTTTAGATCGGAATGGCTATCTGGAAGAAGCCTTCATGACTTTTTCCTTTGCTCCTATCCGGGACGAATCCGGTGAGGTGGGCGGTATCTTTCACCCCATTACCGAAACCACCGACAAAATGCTCAGTGCCCGCCGAACGCAAGTGCTGCGGGATGTGGCCACGCGAACGAGTCAGGCCAAGAGCAACCCGGATATTTACACGGCCCTAAGTGGGCTCGATGAAAGCTTCGCTCTAGACCTTCCTTTTTTACTGTGTTATGAACGATTGCCCGATGGAGAGCAGGCCCGCCTGATGGCAAGCAGCCAGTCTGCCCCTCAGATACAGGTCTTACCTAACCTCATTCAAACCGATGCAACGGAGTGGCTTGGGGAAACACCTACGCTAAGGATCTTGGAAGATTTGCCCAATCGATTAGGAAGCTTCCAGGGAGCCGCTTTTCCTGAACCCGTCCATACGGCGGTACTGCTTCCCATTGTACTGTCAACCAAAGCACAGCCTTTGGGCTGGATTGTGGCGGGAGTAAGCCCCCGGCGAGAGCTGGATCAGGAATACCAGAATTTTTACGCCCTGCTGGCCAATACCATTAATACGGCCTTTTCTAATGTTTACGCCTACCAGGAAGAACAGAAAAAGGCCGAAGCCCTGGCAGCCATTGATCGGGCCAAGACGGCTTTTTTTAGTAATGTCAGTCACGAGTTTCGCACGCCCTTAACCCTCATGTTAGGGCCTTTGGAAGAACTACGGGCGGAGTCTTTATCCTGGACCCAACGCCAGAACCTGGAGACCACCCACCGCAATGCTCAACGGCTACTTAAGCTGGTCAATAACCTATTAGATTTTAGCCGCATTGAAGCACGCCGGACCCATGCCTACTTTCAAGCCACCGACCTCTTGGCTCTTACCCAAGACTTAGCCAGTAGCTTTCGCTCGATCATTGAAAAAGCGGGCATGCAACTCAACCTAGAGCTGGGTCCCTTACCGACCGTCTACGTGGACCCGGAAATGTGGGAAAAGATTGTCCTCAACCTGCTTTCGAACGCCTTTAAGTACACCCTACAGGGATCTATCACCGTCACCTTACGCCAGCAACAGGACCAAGCAGTACTTCGCGTAACTGACACCGGGGTAGGAATCCCTACCCGTGAGCTACCACACATGTTTGACCGCTTTCACCGGGTTGAAAACGCGGGCGGACGTACCCACGAAGGTACGGGCATTGGTCTTTCGCTGGTACAGGAACTGGTACACATGCACCAGGGTTCGATCCGCGTTGAAAGTATTGAACACAAGGGAAGCAGCTTCATCGTTACCGTACCCTTGGGAAGGGCACACCTTTCCGCTAGCGACATTCTTGATACGTCTGTCCAACCCGGCATGAGTGGTTTAGCGGGCACTTTTTTAGAGGAAGCCCGTAGTATCCTCGGTCAGGAAGAAGTGCCCGAACGTACCGCCGAGCACCCCGAACGGGATCCGCATACAACGGTACTCATCGTCGACGATAACGCCGACATGCGACAGTATCTGGTGCGGCTGCTCGATCCCTATTTTTTGGTTCGAACGGCTACGAATGGTGCGGATGCACTTCAGCAGTTACACGCCCACTCCATTGATTTAGTGCTGAGTGATTTGATGATGCCCGTCATGGATGGCAAGCAGCTACTGACCCTGCTCAAGGCTAACCCCGCTACGCAGTCTATTCCGCTGATTTTTCTTTCTGCACGGGCAGGCGAAGAAGCTCGCATTGATGGCCTGGAGGCGGGTGCCGATGACTATTTAGTGAAACCCTTTTCCAGCAAAGAGCTGCTCACTAAAATCCGGGCACAGATTAAAATTTCGAAAACCCGTTTGTTTGCAGCCAAGCAACTCCGGCGGCTAGTCGAACAGGCTCCCGTGGCTATTGCTATTTATGCCGGCCCTGAGTACATCGTGGATGTAGCCAACGCGGCTATGCTCCAGTTATGGGGTCGCCAGGCCCATCAGGTGATCGGCTTTCCTTTACTAGAGGCTTTGCCCGAGCTGAAGACCCAAGGCTTTGGACCGATCATGGGTCAGGTATACGCCAGCGGTGAGGGGTACGTGGCCGGGGAAATTCCCCTTACCTTGGCGGGTCGCGATACGCCCGTGTATATTCAATTAACCCTGGAAGCCCTACGCGAAGAATCGGGCCAGCCTACGGGTATCATTGCCATTGCCCACGAAATTACGCCCTTGGTTATAGCCCGGCAGCGAGCACAGCATCTGGCTACGGATTTAGAAGATCGGGTCGTTGAGCGTACACAAAAACTCGAAATTGCCAATCAGGAGTTATGGCGGGTCAATCGAGAACTTGAACAGTTTGCGTACATCTCGAGTCACGACTTACAAGAACCCCTCCGCAAAATCCAGGTCTTTGCCAACCTGATGCAGACCCGGCACTTCGTATCAGGTTTACAAGGGCAGGCCTATCTGGAAAAGATCATGCAATCGGCCGATCGCATGTCTCAGCTCATTAAAGATCTCCTGCAGTTTTCGCGTTTGACGCAGCCCGACGAACTTTTCACCGAAACGGATCTCAACTTGGTACTCGGCGAGGTACTACGGGATTTCGAAGCCTTAATTGCTGAAAAGGGTGCTCGCATTGAGTGCCCCTCGCCGCTTCCCCGGCTTCTAGCGATCCCTGTACAACTCAATCAGCTTTTTAGTAACTTACTGGGTAACGCCTTAAAGTTCACCACCGATCGTCCCCGTATTCAAATTAGCTACGACCCTACCCCCGTACTACCCACGGCCGTAAAAGCACCCCCAACCGATTACGTATGTCTACGCATCCAAGACAATGGTCCCGGCTTTGATCCAGCTTACGCCGCTCAGCTGTTTACCCTTTTCAAGCGACTGGATCCGGGGCAAACGGGTACGGGCATTGGTCTAGCGATCTGTAAAAAAGTGGCCGAAAACCACGGGGGGTTCATTACAGCTCAAAGCCGGGACGGTGCACAGTTTGACGTCTTCCTGCCTCGCCACCGCGTGCTGGAAGACTAGAATATAGTTCGGGATAATTGGAATGCGTAGGAAATGTTTAGGGATAGAGGGGTGTCAAATGACTCAAATTAGCTCTCTATTCATGAGTATAAGCCATT
>NZ_JBMDWJ010000024.1:0-17005 GCF_048595215.1 Siphonobacter sp. | reverse complement strand
CCGCTGATCGATTCCTGCCATGGTTTACAAGGTTTTTAGCCGGAGATTCCGGTATTCGACTTTCATGGGCGGACCTACGTGTACCTGCACCCCTAGTAAACCCGCTTTTTTGCCATTGACCGTATCCAGGTCGGTCACGTCACTCATCAGTACCCCATTGATAAAATGTTGCAGACGATTTCCTTTCACGATGAGGTGAAACTCATTCCAATCCTCGCTTTTGATACGGCTTTGCAGAGCTTCCGCTTCCCCCAGCGATTTCTCAACCGTCAGCATTGTCCAGGCATTGTTTTTAATCAGATCGCGGACGTTTCCCTGCGTAAAGGGCTGGATGCGGGTTTGCTGACCCCGGTACGCGAGCGTCGTGCGGCCTCGTTCCTCGTAATTCTGCCCCGTGTATTTGTTTTGGCCATCGATATCCGCCTGATAGCCTTTTAGGGCGTAGGGTACCTCCGCAACGCGTTCACTGCGGTAATTGATGCCCGAATTCCCATCCTTCGTAATCCGAAAGGTACCCTTCAATTCAAAATCCGCCGGTTGCTGTTGCTGCCAGATCAGAAAAGTATTGGTTTTCAGAAGAGTAGTAGGCGTTACCTCGCCCACCAGCGTACCGTTTTCGATCCGCCAGTAGGTGGGATCACCTTCCCAACCTTCCAGCGATGATCCGTTCAACAGGGGTACAAAACCGGATTCGGTGGCCTGGGCCCGGCCTTCGGGGCTACCGATCCAAAGTCCGAAGAGGAGTAGGAGCGTAATTCGTGCGTGTCGTTTCATAGGTCGATTATTCGTTACCACCCGCCGTTTTGGGTTGATATACTTCGTGTTGTGGATTGCCGGAAGACTTTAAAAACGCCATCAGATCTTTGAGTTCCTCCGCATTGAGTCCATTAATCAAGCCCGGAAGCATCATCGACACCGAGGAATACTTGGTAGATGTAACGTTTTTCTTGGGAATCTTCTGAACCTGCTCCGGAGCAAACGGATTCTGCGAGATGATATAACTGGTCTTATCTTCGTTCACCAACCGTCCTACCAGCGACTTGCCATTTTTCAGGGAAAAGATGGTCGAAGCGTACTGATCGGAAACCGTCTTGTCCGGGTCAACGATAGCTTCTAAAATATCTTTGTTGGAAAAGCGGGTACCCAGCTGAGTTAAGTCCGGACCAATGTCACCGCCTTCACCCCGTAGGGTATGGCACCGACTGCACAGAATGGCCGAGTAGATATTTTTACCCCGATCGAAATTGCGACGGTTCAGGCCACTGTCCACCACCGCCAGGGCGTCGTTGGTCTTCCAGTTTCGACCCGGTCCCTGTAAGGTGTAATTGCTGGCCAATTCATTCCCCGACCGACCGATCAGTCCTTCGCCCGAGAGTTTGTTATAGCGATCGAATTGCTCCTTAGGAACCTGTGAAAGGGCTATCTTCCGGGCTTTATCGATGAACCCAATGTAACTGCGACCACCCTGGTACTGAAACGCCTGGGCAAACCATTCGAAGTACTGATTTCGTAACTCCGACGTCCAGCCCGTTTGCTGGCGACTAAGCATCCCGGCATAAAAGGTCTGCTGGGCGGGGGGCATTTTTTCCAGCATTTTGGCGATGTCCAGTCCGTATTGCGGATTACGTAAAATCAGATCGGAAGAACTGGTAGCGGCAATACCGCCCAGGGTCTGACTGCCGGGTTCTTCTTTCTGACGCATCAGGGCCAGCGTTTTGGGGGCTGCCTGCGGGGATTCCAGGGCGATCAGTAGCTTGCTCAAGCCCCGATTGAGTACAGCACTGCGGGCGGGGTACAACGGTTCCAACGTAGCCAGTAAGCGAGTTTTTTCCGAAGCCGTTGGCGTGCCCAGGCGTAGCAGTACCAATTCATGCACCCGAAGCCAGTCTACCTGCTGAGCTTCATTAAGTCGCTCGAATTTGATTTTTGCCAGAGCTTCGAGTACCTGACTTTTCAGCGTGGCCGGGGCCTGTCGGGTCAGGGCCAGCAGGGCCTGAAGCGAACGCTGCGGATCGGATTCCTGCAAGGCTTTTTCCTGCCATTGGGCTACGGGCTGATGCTCCAGAGCCAGACGGGCCGCGTACCGGACAAACCGATCCGGATGGTTAAGGTGGGGCCAGGCTACATCTACGGCCTGCGGCTGAGCCCTTTCGTGAAAGGCCTCCAGCTGGCGGCGAAGCTGCTGTTCAGAAGTTAGCGAAGCGGTTACGGCTTTAGGTTCCTCCACAGCCCCCTGATAGGAGACCCGGTACAGATCAGATTCGAGCCGACGTCCGCCCGTTAGGAAATACAGAGCACCATCCGGCCCAATAAGGCCATCCGTCAGGGGCAGAGCCGGTCCGGAAATAAATTCTTCCAGTTGAGCCTCGTAGCTGGCTCCTTTCGGCTTGAGCTGTACGGCATAGATGATGCCGAAACTCCAGTCGAAAGCAAATAATGCGTTCCGGTATTTTTCGGGGAAACGGGCGGAACCTCCGTGGATGAGGTTCGTAGGCGAGCCTTGTCCAACGTTCACGACGGGCGGTAAATTATCCGGATACGCGGGCAGCCATTTGCCATTGCCCGTTCGCCAGCCAAACTCCGCCCCACTCGTTACGTGGCAGATGCGGGTGGGCCGATACCAAGGCAGTCCGAAATCCCATTCCATATCCGAGTCGTAGGTAAACAGTTCGCCCGCTTCGTTGAAGGCCAGATCGAAGGGGTTCCGAAAACCCGCCGCGACGAGTTCCCAGTTCGAACCCAGCGAATCGATGTGAGCAATCCAGCCCCCCGGTGCCATCCGGTCTACAGCGTGTCCTCTCGGATCTTTAATCGTGGGCAGCAGATTATCTTCCTGCCAATTTTTGGGTAGTCGGTAGCTGTTCATTTCGGGCACGTCGGTATGATTTCCCGCGATGACGTAAATGGACTGCTTGTCCGGAGCCAATACCAAGCTATGCGGACCGTGTTCCCCTTCCCCTTTCAGGGATTTCAGCAACGTAATTTTATCAAACTGATCATCACCATTCGTATCCTGAAGCCGATACAGGCCGCTGCCTTTGTCGAAATTCTTGTCACTCTCGTGGTTCACCATGACATACAGGCTGTTAAAAGCCCAGAGTAAACCCTGAGCGTAGCCCATTCGAACTTTCGTTTTGACCGAATCGGGTACGTTGGCGTCCGGTAATTGAATCGGCAGGGGTTCCACCTTTGGCTTCGCATCCGGGTTTCCCAGCGGCGGGATTTCCAGGCGATAGAGGTAGCCATACTGATCGGCAGTAATGAGTCGGCCTTTTCCATCAAAGGTCATCGCCACCCACGAACCCTGCTTCTGCTCCGAAGGGCTGTAGAGGTGTTCCGCTTTGAATCCGGCGGGTAGTTTGAGTTTTTTGACTTTCGGATGTTCAGGCTCCGGGGCTTGAACGATCCAGGCAGTCGAGCCCAGAATACCCAACAGCAGCAGTCCATACACGAGCGTCTGCCTGGTAAAAAAAGAGGGTAAAGCCATGACGGTTTCGGAAGATTAGGGCAAGGTCTCCCTCCCTTTCCATGGGTCGGAAAGGAGGCCTTGCCGGCGTAACATCAAATGAATTACCAGCCCGGGTTTTGCTCAAAACCATTGAGCCGGATTTCCCGCTGGGGAATCGGATATAGCAGCATGTAATCCTGCACATTGAAGGCAGCCGCACTCAGGCGGGGTAGTCGCTTTTTCTCCTCGACACCGTGAGCATTCATTACCGTCCGTGCCTGTCCGGTTCGCAGGAGGTCAAACCAGCGGTGGTTTTCAAAAGCCACCTCTACCCGTTGTTCGTGGTACACCGCTTCGCGAAAGGCCGTCTGACTCAGGCCCGCCAGCGGAGCCAGCCCCGCCCGTTGACGAACGGGATTCAGGTACTGATAGGCTGCCGCCGTTTGGCCCGTTTCATTCAGAGCCTCCGCCAGCATGAGCATCACATGACTATAGCGATAGACGGGCCAGTTGTCGTCGGTTCGGCCCTGCAACTTGAAGGGTGGATGAAAGAATTTTTTGATGTAAGGCAGCGAATCCTGGCCAAACGCTTCCGAATACTTGACATTACCGGCATCAATGTAGTACCCAATGGAAGCGTCCCGCCGTTTGTCTCCTTTTTCGTAGGCCTGAAAAATATTCCGCGTGGGAATGTTCATACCACCCAGATTGCCCTGAAATGTCGTGAGTGGTACACCAGCATTGTACGGTCCAAAGGAGTAGATAAAATTGCTGCTCTCCCCTTCCATATCGGCGTTGTACTGCACTTCAAAGACCGATTCGGAATGGTTTTTATTCGTCGTCGCAAATACGCTGGCGTAATCACTGACCAGTGTATAGCCCTTGACCTGTTCGAAGGAGGCAATGGCTTTCGCGTAGTCTTTCCGAGTCAGGTACACGTGGCCCAGTAAGGTATGAGCGGCCCCTTTCGTAGCCCGACCGACGTTTTGGCCCGTATACGTTTGCGGCAACTGATTCACGGCGTCCTGCACGTCGCTGATAATTTGCTGGTAAATATTATCAACGCTGGTTTTTTCCGCCGTAAAGGCTTGTTCCGGTCCGGTAATTTCCTTCGTAATCAGAGGAACGGAGCCGAATAAACGCACCAGATAAAAGTAGTGCACCGCCCGCAGGAATTTGGCCTCGCCCACGTACTGGGCTTTAAGGCTTTCGTCCTTGAACGGAACCGCATCAATCCGACTCAGGATGACATTGGATTGCATGACGCCCTTGTACAAAGCAGCCCAGACATTTTGCACGTAATTGTTGGAAGAATTGATCAGGAACTCGTCAATTTCCTCCCGCTGCTGCACCCCGCGATCACTTTCGTTGAACTGGTAGGTGGTGTTATCTGATCGCATTTCGGCCATCGCGTACAGATCACCTGTGTATAAGCCTTGGAGCTGCCCGTAGGCTCCGTTGACGGCTTTTAACACCTGATCTTCCGTGCTATAGTACTTATCACCACTCGTAAAGCTGTGCGGATTGACATCGAGTGCTTGCTGGCAGGCCGTCAGGCTCAACAAAAGGGCCGCGAACAAAAGGTATGTTTTCATCGGTTTAGAGCGTCAGATCGTTAGAAACTAAGATTCGTACCTACGGTGAAAATGCGGGGAACGGGATAGCTGGAGTAGTCTACGCCGGGTACCAGCGTGCCGGATTTACTACCCGAATTACCATAGTTCTGCACTTCGGGGTTGCCCGTATAATTGGTAATTAGGATGGCGTTCTGAGCCGATACGTAAAAGCGGGCACTGCGAATGACTTTCCCGATACCTTTGCTCAGATTATAACCCAGGGTGATATTTTTTACCCAGGCGTAATCATTGTCTTCCACCCACAACGAGCTGACATCCCGGAACATCACCCGACCCCGGCCCGAGCCATTGGTCGTCGGAATACGACCATTGCCGGGCTGTTCGGGCGATCGCCAGCGGTCTTTAATGTCGCGGGTGACGTTAAAGACGCCATCAATGTTGTGCAGGTATTCATAAGCCGTATGCAGCCGTTGCCCACCCACGGAACCGGTGACGAGGACGCGTAGATCAAAGTTTCGGTAATTGAGCGTATTGGTCAGACCCCAAGTAAACTTGGGATAGGGATTGCCAATAACATCGAAATCATCCACTGGCGTAATCACGCCATCGCCATTGACATCTTTTACCCGCATGTTGCCGGGTACGGCACCGGGAAAGGCTGGTCCCGCGTTAATTTCTTCCTGACTCTGGTACAGGCCATCAAACACGTAGCCGTAGAAAAGTCCCAGGGGGCGGCCCAGCATGGTGATGTTGGTCGGATTGCCCTCGCCACTTACGCCGGACAGAATCGGGCGGTCGCTACGACCCAGAGCGAGCACTTTATTGCGGTTGAAGGCAATGTTGAAATTCGTCGTCCAGCCAAAAGAACCCCGCGAAATGTTTCGGGACGTAACAGCCAGCTCGACGCCCTTGTTCTGTACGTTCCCCCGGTTTTCCATTACCGAGCCAAACCCCGAGGACTGTGGAATCTCTACATTCAGTAACAGGTCTTCCGTATTGCGGCGGTAAAAATCCGCCGTGATGTAAAAACGATCACTCAGCAAGCCGAAATCGAAGCCGACGTTCAGCTCATGCATCCGTTCCCAGCCCAGTCGGGGATTTCCCAGCGTTTCCATCTGACGACCGCCCACCAGCGTTCCGCCCAACACGTAGTTATTGGAAATCATCTGGCTCAGGTAGGTGTAATTACCGATTTCGAAATTTCCCGAAACACCGTAGGAAGCCCGCAGTTTCAGATCGCTGATCCAGTTGACCGGTTTCAAAAATTCCTCCTGCGAAATACGCCAGCCCAGAGCTGCCGAAGGGAAAATGCCCCAGCGGTTATCCTGCCCAAAGCGGGAGGAACCGTCTCGTCGGAGGGTAGCCGTCAGCAGGTACTTGTCGCGGTAGGCGTAATTCAAGCGGGCCAGATAGGAAAGTAACGACCAGTCTTCCTGACCCGTACTGCCCGTAATACGAGCGGCGGCGTTAAAGGTTTTTACATCATCATCGGGAAAATTTTCACCGGTAAACGAGGCTCCTTTATTGGTTTGCTGCTGTATGGTGAAACCCAGCAGGGCCGTCAGGGAGTGGACTTCGTTGAAAGTAGTCTGATACGTCAGCGTATTTTCGTTGAGCCAGTTCTGGTACGAATTCCGGTTATAGCGGGCCGTGGGAATGGTGGGCGGATTCTGATTGAGGTACCCAATCGTGGAGGGGTGGAAGTATTCGGCCCGTCCGTCCTGCCAATCCGTATTGAACGTCGTTTTGAACTTCAGATTTTTCACGGGTTCGTATTCGGCGTAGGCGTTGATGAGCACCCGCGTACTATTTGAGTAATCATCCACTTCGTTAAGAACCATCACCGGGTTCGGGTAGTTGAAGGTTCCATCGCTCTGAATCATGGGATTATAGGAACCATCCGAAAGGTACACGGGTGGCAAAGGACTGGCCACTAAGCCTTCACCGAAACCCTGTTCCCCCCGTCCCGCACCGCCGAAAATACCGCGTTGCCGACGGGTAAAGGTGGGAGCCAGATTCACCCCGACCCGCAGTTTGTCGCTCAGCCGACCATCAATGTTGGCTCGCAGGGAAAACCGCTGAAAGCTCGTCCCCGTCACGACACCGTCCTGCTGAAAAAAGCCAGCCGATACGTAAGTATTCAGATTTTCATTGCCGCCGCTCAAACTCAGGTTCACGTCCGTCATCGGTGCTACGCGAGTCATGGCCTCAAACCAGTTGGTACCCTTGCCTAACCGCTCCGGATTGCGGTACTGCTCCGGAATATCTGCATCGGTAGCTTCCCGGTTTTGCTCCGCCCGAATCCGATCCGAAATGGCTTCCTTGCGAAACTGAGCGAATTCCTGAGCGTTCATCAAATCCGGCTTTCCTTTATTGGGAATTTGTTGTAAGCCCGTGTATACGCCCACTTGTACGTTGGTTTTTCCGGTCTTTCCCCGTTTGGTCGTAATCAAAATGACGCCATTGGCTCCCCGGGAACCGTAGATGGCCGTAGCCGAGGCATCTTTCAGCACGGTGATGGACTCAATATCCTGCGGGGGAATGTCATTGATGGGATTGGACGTTTGATTGGAGGTCGTGGAAAGAGGAAACCCATCGACCACGTACAAGGGCTGACTGCCCCCTCCAACGGCTCCGATCCCGCGTACCTGAATCTGTGGTCCACCCCCCGGCACCCCGTTGGAAGAGCTGATCTGTACCCCGGCGATTTGTCCGGACAGGGATTGATCCAGGCCTGCGACGGGCATTTCCTTGACGTTTTTCATGGAAATAGACGCCACGGAACCCGTTACATCCTGAGCCCGCTGGGTACCGTAGCCCACGACTACCACTTCATTGAGAGCACTGGCATCGGCTTTGAGAACGACATTCAGACTGGTACGACTACCCACCGTAATTTCCTGCGGGGTAAAGCCGACGAAGGAAAAGACCAATACGGCGTTTTCATCCGGGACTCGGAGGCGATACTGCCCCTTCACGTCCGTAGCGACACCCCGCTGGGTGCCTTTGACCAGAATGTTTACGCCGGGCAGGGGTTCGCCTTTTTCATCCGTTACCGTTCCGGAAACCTCCGTATCAACGGCCGTACGGGGAGCCGAAGGCGACTGCCGGATCAGAATAATTTGTTGGGCTTCCACCTTATACTCTACTTGTAGCGGGCGAAGCAATTGGTCAAGTACTCTGGACAAAGGCAGGTTTTGCGCCTGTACGGAAACTTTTGGGGTGGAGCCGAACAAAGAGGATTGGTAGGTAAACCGCACTTCGGCCAGTTTGCTCAGCTGTTGCAGTACTACTTTCACATCCTGATTTACGAGATTGAGTGAAATCCTGCGTTGCAGCACTTCCTGATCGGCCGAGTCATTCGCGTACGCTCCGCAATAGCTGGCGAATACCCACAAGACAATACAGGTAGAAGTAAGCCATTTTTTCATAATAGGTACTGTTTTACGGTTTAGAGTAGACACAATACTTCCCTGCATCCCGGCAAGGGATGTACTGGAGACGAAAAATGAACTGAAGCTGGGGTCGAGGTCTATCGTGGATTTTAGCCCGCACTACGGTGTACAGCCGTCGCTCTGGATAAATACCTGTCCCCCTTTCACCTGGTAAGTGGCCCCGATGGCCTGACAAATGGCACTTAAACGTTCCTGAAGATTTTCTTCTTTAAAAGTGGTATTGATGGAACAGTTGCGAAGCTGTTCGGCATTGTAATTGATTTTGACACCAAACTGACGTTGCAGTTCTGCCAGTACCCGGGGCACCGGAGCGTTGTCAAACGTCTGTTCCCGGAACACGGCTCGTTTTTTAACCAGCGTGATTTTGTCCAGACGGTCCAGCCGTTTGTCGTACGTAAGCTGTTCCTGCGGATTCAGAATCGTCGGAACAGCGGTACTCGTTCGTACCCGTACCCCGACCCGACCACTGCGTACCTGAACCACCGTTTTCTGGGTTTGGGGTCGGGCGTAAATCCAGAAACTCGTACCTAACACTTTTGTACTCAATTCAGACGTGTACACGACGAACGGATGATTGGGGTTCTTAGTAATGTCAAAGAAAGCATCGCCGTAGAGTTGTACCGCCCGTTTGTCCTTCGGAAACTGTACCGGATACCACAAACGGCTATTCTTTTCCAGCGTTACCACACTGCCGTCCGGTAACAGTACCGTGACGGGTTCTTTTCCTGGATTGGTTTTCAAGGCCCAATGCAGGGAAGCGGGTTCGGGCGTCGCGGGTTTTTCCGGCCAGCTCCACCATCCCAGTCCCGCCAGAATTAGCAGTACCGCCGCCCACCGGACCCAGGTAAACGCTCGCAATCGACGCACGGGTTGTACCGCCACGCGTTCCCTCAGCTTTTCCAGTTCCAGCTGTACCTCCGCCTGCGGAACGGGTTCGGCGTAATGGGCGTAAATCTCCTCCAGAAACAGGCGGGCCTGACGAATCACGTACTCCTGTTCCGGATGCATCATAAGGTACTCTTGCCAGAACAAAGCCTGTGACCCGGCCGGATCACGTACCCAGTGACGAAAGGATTCGTCCTGAATAAAATCACGGGCTTCAAAATTCTGGTATTTTTTCATGAAAAAATAAAACAGTGCACGTTTCAATAGTAGAGTGTGCGGTAGCCGCAGAACCTAACCAAAAACGATGAAAATTTTTTGAATTAATTTTCGGGGAAAGGAAAACTCAACGCATTCGCCACCCAAAGAACACCTCCCACGACCCAAGCATTGCGGAGTTCCTTGAGCGAACGGGAAAGCAGATTATAAACGCTCTGGTGGTTGAGTTGCATGATCTCCGCAATCTGATCGTGCGAGAGACCTTCGTAATAGTGTAGAAAAATAATTTCCCGTTGCCGGGGAGATAGCGATTCGAGAGCTTTGGTCAAACGCAGGTGGTATTCTTCCTGGGTTTCCTGATGGATGAGCAGCGATTCTACCCCCAGCTCCTCACTGCCGAGTGACTCCGGATACGCTTCGTGCGAATACCCCGATTGCTGCCGGTATGATCGGTAGATTTTGTTTCGCAGGATGGCAAACAGGTAGGCTTTAATATCCTCGGGTTGGGGCAGCGACTCGCGTCGGGTCCAGAGTTCCAGGAAAAGCTCCTGTAGTAAATCTTTGACGAGTTCCCGATCACGTTCCAGCTTTAACCCGTAATTCAGCAGAGCCGCATAATACCACTCCGCTACCTGATTTAAGGCAGCCGAATCCCCCTGGCAAAGCTGTAGCCATACGCGTTGGGCCTCTAAGGAGTGGGGATGCTGGGAAATCAAGGCTTAAACAGGGTTACGATTTCGCGGCAAGTTACTATAATTAACAAAAAAACACCATAAAGTGCAATTTATATCCGGTACTAAATTTTCCTGATTTTCTGCAAAAGACATTCTCTTCTCCTTCAGCTCTCACCCGTTCAAAGGGGTGTTAAGCGTTTCTTCCCCACATTGACAAAATCAATTTTTCAATTAAAACTATCAATTTTTCTTAACCATCGGGCGTGGTCACTTTTGTTCAGCAAACCAGTTTAACCCCTTGTTTTACTAATGGAAAACCAGAACAAATTAACCACGGCTACGGGGACGCCCGTTCCGGATAATCAAAATGTACTGACGGCGGGGCCGCGAGGGCCACTCTTGTTACAGGACTTTTGGTTTCTGGAAAAGATGGCTCATTTCGACCGCGAAGTTATTCCCGAGCGTCGCATGCACGCCAAGGGCTCGGGAGCGTACGGCACGTTTACCGTTACGCACGACATTACGGCCTATACCAAAGCTGATCTCTTTTCCGAAATTGGGAAGAAAACCGAGCTGTTTATCCGCTTTTCGACCGTGGCTGGCGAACGGGGAGCCGCCGATGCCGAACGCGACATTCGGGGTTTTGCCCTGAAATTCTATACCCAGCAGGGAAACTGGGATCTGGTCGGAAACAATACGCCCGTCTTCTTTTTCCGCGACCCGATGAAGTTTGCCGACCTGAATCACGTGGTTAAGCGTGATCCACGAACGAATATGCACAACGCCGACAGTAACTGGGATTTCTGGACGCTGCTGCCCGAGGCTCTGCATCAGGTAACGATTGTGATGAGTGATCGGGGCATTCCCCGCACGTACCGGCACATGCACGGCTTCGGCAGTCACACCTACAGCTTCATCAACCACCAGAACGAGCGTTTCTGGGTGAAGTTTCATTTCAGAAGTCAGCAGGGCATTGAAAACCTGACGAATGAACAGGCCGCCGGGCTCATTGGTCAGGATCGGGAATCGCACCAACGCGACCTTTACGATAACATCGAGCAGAGGAACTATCCCAAATGGCAGTTCCTGGTACAGATCATGCCGGAAGCCGAGGCCCACACGTACGCCATTCATCCCTTCGATCTCACCAAAGTCTGGCCGCATGCCGATTATCCGCTGATTCCCGTCGGCGAATTTGAATTGAATCGGAATCCCGCTAATTACTTCGCGGAAGTAGAACAGGCTGCCTTTAATCCGGCCAACATTGTCCCCGGCATTGGCTATTCGCCCGATAAGATGTTGCAGGGGCGGTTGTTCTCGTACGGCGATGCTCAACGGTACCGTCTGGGCGTGAATCATGCCCATATTCCGGTCAATGCCCCAAAGTGTCCGTTCCACGCTTTCCACCGCGACGGGGCCATGCGTACCGACGGCAACTACGGGTCAACGATCGCGTATCAACCCAACAGCTTTGGTCAGTGGCAGGAACAGCCTGCATTCAAGGAACCACCCCTGAAACTGGACGGCGACGCGTATGCGTACGAGTTTCGGGAAGACGATACAGATTACTTCTCCCAGCCCGGCAATCTGTTTAGAAAGATGACTGAAGCCCAGAAACAGGTACTCTTCAGCAATACGGCAGCCGCCGTGGGTAAAGCCCAGCGATTCATTCAGGTACGCCACATCCGCAATTGTTACCAGGCCGACCCGGCTTACGGTACGGGCGTGGCTCAGGCCCTGGGGCTGACGATGGGGGAGGTCAACCAATTTACCCATCCTCAGTTATAAACGAAAAGCCAGCCGGTACCATTGATGGTACGGCTGGCTTTTTAGACCCAAAACGATTCAATCTTCTGGCTACTGATCACGCATGGTCCTGGACAGCCGTCTCGTATACCTCTTTTATTTCCTGTTTCAGTGACTCAATCATTCGTCGCTTGACAAACGTTTTGGGCGTGATGATGCCGATCGAGCGGGTTGGTTCCGGGGCTTTAAAGGGTCGGATTTTCCGTTGTTGTTCTTTATTCAACTGGGTCAGAGCCAGCTCGGGAAGAATGGTAGCTCCGCCGTTTTCATCCACCAGTCGCCGTAAGGTTTCCAGACTGCCCGTATGAAATGCATAGGTGGGCTCCTCGGGATGTTCCCTCTTTTTCTGGCACATCAGCAGTACTTCATCCCGCAGGCAGTGGCCTTCGTTGAGTACCCAGATTTCAGCCGGATCAATATCTTCCGGCTTCAATGTTTTCTTCTGAGCCAATGGACTGGTAGTATCCACATACGCCACTAGTTTTTCCGTAAATAGCGGATGTTCCAGCAACTGACTTTCGTTAAGCGGCGTGGAGACAATCCCGCAGTCAATCACGCCCTGTTTGATTTTATGAATAATCTGGGCCGTGGTTTCTTCCCAAATCACGAGTTTAACTCCCGGATGTTTATTGCGAAACCGGCTCATCAGGCCAGGGATCAGGTACGGAGCCAGCGTCGTGATGACACCGATGTGCAACTCGCCCGCTAAGGCCCGTTGTTCCTGCTGAGCCACTTCCCGAATCCGATAGTAATCGTCCAGCAGCAAACGTGCTTTTTCGATGATTTCCGTACCTATTTTGGTTGGCACCACGGGATTTCTTTCAAAAAGCTTTACGCCCAGTACGTCTTCCAGCTTTTGAAGCTGAAGACTGAGCGTCGGCTGCGTTACAAAACAATGGGTAGCGGCTTTATTGAAACTCCGGTAGGTATCCACGGCCACCAGGTATTCGAGCTGAACGATTGTCATGGGAGTAAACGACTTGAGTATGAATGGGTATTTCGCCGAAAAATGAAAGGAACGGTAGCAACGGATGGGTCGTAACCGGACTACACCGGGGAAATGACAGATTGGGGAGGTTTCAAAAGCAAGCGGTCCGTTACTACCGTTCATTGAACGGATGCCATGACCCTCTCACTCCTTCCAGATTTCCTTACCTAGAAAGCGATTCCCAAATACGGCCGTACCGATGCGTACCAGGTTAGAGCCTTCGGCAATGGCTAATTCTAGATCCTGGCTCATACCCATGGACAGTTCCAGGGACGAGATGCCATTCAACCCTTCCGCCAGGAGTTGATCTCTGGTCTGGCGAAGTAAGGCCAGGGAAGGACGCATCTTTTCCTTTTCAACATCCAGCAGTCCAATGGTCATTAAACCTTTGATTCGAAGCGTATCGAGGGGTCGAATCGCTTTGATAAAGTTCAGAACCTCCGCGGGGTTTAGCCCGTATTTGCTGGTTTCGTAGGAAGTATTGACCTGAATGTACACCTCCAGCGATTTACCCAGTTTTTGCAGCTGCTGGTCGAGTTGCTGAGCGACGGCCAGCCGATCCAATGACTGGATGCAGGAGACGTACTTAAGCACCTCTTTGATTTTGTTGGTTTGTAAGTGACCGATGAAATGCCGCTCGATGGGAAGATGCTCTAGCTCTGCCTGTTTGTCGCGTAATTCCTGGACTTTGTTTTCACCGATAAGCGTTTCACCCGCTTCAATAGCTAATCGAATTTGATCGGCGGGTACTGTTTTGGTGGCTAATAAAAGGCGAACTTCAGCTACGGACCGGCCCGACTCCTGACAGGCTTTCTGGATTCGCTGATGGACCCTTTGCAGATTTATGGAAACGGGCGTATGCATACGTGGATTGAAAATTAGGTTCTGCTTTTTTTGAGAGTGTGAAAGCCGGGGGAAACTTCGCCTCCCTATTCGGATTCTAATTCTGTTTTTCTCATACCCTCTTGTCCCTAGTGTAAGGCTAGCTGGTATTCAAGAAGCAAGTAGTACTCCACAGCATCGAAAAGAGGATACGGAGCCGCCACTCCATCATTGACACGCTGCGGGTCTACTTGCTGGTATCGATCAGGTTTTCCTAAGAGACATGAACACATGACCTGGGAAGCTACTTTTCAGCACGCTTCATTCCGCTCTGCTTTTTGACAATGCTTGAGAATGAATTAGTACTGGATGGATTCGAAAGCAAAGGTTGCCTATATTTGGCCTAGCTATATCATCCAGTTTTAATAAATACAGATGGGCCAGTTAAGACCGTGGACACTTGGTTTATCCCTTAATTGGGAAGATTCAAAAGCCATTTACCTACAAATTGCGGATTACCTGAGACAGGAAATTCAGAAAGGCCGACTACTCCCCAATACGGCTTTGCCGGGCAGTCGTAGTCTGGCGGAGCAACTTCAGGTCAATCGTAAAACCGTTGTGGAAGCCTACGAACAGCTGTTAGCCGAGGGATGGCTGGAAAGTCGGCATAAAAGCGGTACGTTCGTTTCTTCGCAACTTCCACAAAAACGGGCGGATCAGGGTCGGGTTGCCCGGAAGGCTGCGGCTAACCGTTCTTCGGGACCGGCGAACACCGTCTCCCCCAAAGTTCCCGTAATCGCCGTATCCGACGGCATTCCGGATGTTCGACTGGCTCCGCTGGATGAGTTATCGAGGGCTTATCGGCGTATTTTCAACCAAAAAGCCCGCTGGCGATTGATGGGGTACAGCAGTGAGCTGGGCAATGAACTGCTCCGGGAAAACATCGCTCACATGCTTTCGCAGTACCGGGGCATTCCCGTGCAAGCGGACGAAATCCTTATTACCCGGGGAAGCCAGATGGCCCTGTACCTAACCGCCTTGTCTCTGATTCAACCGGGCGATGTGGTACTGATTGAAAACCCCGGTTACGCCCCGGCTTGGCAGGTTTTGCGGCAGGCGGGAGCACAACTAATCCCAATTCCGGTGGACGACGAAGGGATTCAGATTGAAGCCGTAGAAAGCGTCTGTCGGCGTACTTCCGTCAAAGCCCTGCTGACGACGCCCCAGCACCAGTTTCCCACCACGGTTACCCTCAAAGCGGATCGGCGAATGGCCTTACTGGAGTTGTCGCATCAGTACGGTTTCACGATCATCGAGGATGATTACGACCATGAATTCCATTACGGGACCAAGGTTCCTTTGCCGCTGGCGAGTTATGCCCATGGCGGACCTATCATTTACATCAGTTCGCTGAGTAAACTCATTGCTCCGGCGGTTCGCATTGGTTTTGTGACGGGGCCACCGGCTTTTATTCAGGCCGCCGCCGCCCTTCGATCCATTATCGATCGACAGGGAGACAATGTACTGGAACAGGCCGTGGCAGAGTTGATGCAAGCGGGAGAAATTCAGAAACACGCCCGCCGGGCTCTGAATGTGTACCGCCAAAGGCACGCTCAAACCCACCAGTTTTTGCAGCAGTATCTGGCCGATGTCCTTACTTATCGGGTACCCGAAGGGGGACTCGCCTACTGGATTCGTTTCAATGAGAACCGAAATATTCCTGAACTGACCAAACAGCTACAACAGCAGGGCGTCAGCGTCATTAATACCGATGCGTTTTCGTACGAGGGTACGGGACTGAATGCCCTCCGCATTGGTTTTGCTTCGCTGACCAGTCCGGAAATGGAACAGGTACTACAGGTGTTACAAAAAACGCTTTAAGCGACTGGGATTGAGCCGGGCTGGTATACGTCTCGTTACAAACGGAACCGATTGTCCGACGGCTTTCTGCGAAAAAGCTTCAGCAGAAAGGCTTTCCGCGGATCATATCCAGCAAGTACAGTTACCAGGATATAAAATCCAATAGCATCCATTTTGTAAAGATCATGAGGGGAACCAGAAAGGAAGCCCCGGAAAGTCGTACAATTGGTTCCAGATCGCCCGTAATGTTGGGTATACTTTCATGGCTTTACGGGAAGATGATGGTTTGTTTTATAGAGTATGATGTCGATTGTACTAGGGCTGTATTTTGTCCTGCTACGAAGGCTGGTCAGCAGCCTTTGCCCATTTCTTGGAAGAACATCTGCTTAGTTTTACTCTTACAGGGTTTCGTTATTCACCTATACTGGATTCGTCCAGCAGGCAGGGCTGTTCGGTAGCCAATCAGCCACTCCACGCCTAACCATTCCATGGCGGCGACCGCCTGCTTAGGGCCACCGCATTGCGGCTATCGTAGGTTGTTCCGCGGCTGACAGGCGGGAGAGGTTTTCTTCTTCTGAAAGTTGATCAATATTTGCCTAATTGTCAGAAGTTGATGGTTGTTGAATTTCAATCAAAACTCTTCATGGACGGCATAAACCCAATCCCCGTCCTATCGCATTCCATGCCGGGCTCAAGCCGCCTTCCATTCCATGGCGGCTTCATCCGCAATGCGGTGGCCTTGAGCAGGATGAAAAGAGCGGTGGGCGTGCCGGCATGGGATGCCCCGCATGGAATGCATATGGACTAAATGATCAGCCGTCTTAGCAGGACGGCAAACTGATCTATTCGTGTATACATCGAACCTCATACACTATAAAACAAACCACCTATTATTCTATTTAAAACACAGCGTCAGGGTTAGCCCTGACGCTGTGTTCTTAAAAACATGCCGCCAGAATAGCATTAAGTTGGGCTTTTTCCTCGCTGGTCAGTTTAGCCAGGGGAGCCCGTAGTTCGCCACCGCTTACGCCCTGCAGTTCCAGCCCGGCTTGAATGGCCCGCGGCAGTCCCTTTTGTACGATAAACTGAAGCAAATCAAATTGTTGGTAGAAAGCCTGCTGAGCCTGTGTCCATTGCCCTTGCTGGAAGGAGTCGAAAAGTTGAAGGTTCAGCTTTGGTATGAGGTTAGGAGCCGCCGTACACCAGCCCCGGGCACCTGCCGCCAGGGCTGACAAAGCCAGCGGATTAGAGCCGTTGAAAAAAGCGACCTCTTC
>NZ_JBMDWJ010000023.1:0-10276 GCF_048595215.1 Siphonobacter sp. | reverse complement strand
CAATCCGCAGTACCTCTCCAAGCTATACGAATACTTCACCTACGCTAACGGCATCATGTATGATCCCGAGGAAAAGCTGTATTACCGTGATGCCAAATACGTGTACCCCAAACACCGGAGTACGAACGGCAAAAAAGATTTCTGGGCCCGTGGAGATGGCTGGGTTTTTGCCGGACTGGCTAAAGTATTACAGGATTTACCTAAGGATGATCCCCATCGCCAGGCGTACCTGACCCGTTTTCAGGAAATGGCTCAGGCTATTCTGAAAACCCAGCAACCCGAAGGATACTGGACGCGAAGTATGCTCGATCCGGCTCACGCTCCCGGTCCCGAAACCAGTGGTACGGCCTTCTTCACCTACGGTTTGTGCTGGGGAATCAACCACGGTTATTTACCGAAGAAAACCTATCTGCCCGCGGCTCTCAAAGGCTGGCAGTATCTGTCGAACATAGCTCTGCAGACCGATGGTAAAGTGGGCTACGTGCAGCCCATTGGCGAAAAGGCCATACCGGGACAGGTAGTAGATGCCAATTCCACGGCCAATTTTGGTGTGGGAGCCTTTCTACTAGCGGGTTGCGAACTCCATCGCTTCCTCTCGAAAAAACCAGATGCCATTGCTCATTGATTTTGAGTAGTACCAATGAATAGTTTCCAATGGCTTTACCGATGCGGGTGAAGCCATTTTTTTAGCACCCTGGTGACAAAAGGCATCACTACCCACGTAAGCAAACCGACCATACAGGCCGCGGTGATCAGTAATCGAAGAACGATAGGAAATTCTTTAATAAAAGGACCGACGGTGAAGGCTAGAAACAGACTGGTAGGAAAGACCCCGCACAAGGTAGCCAGGGCCATTTTCCAGCGGGGTGGGGCCCCCGGTGACCGAAACCAGGCTTCCAGGCCGTTGAGTTGTCGGTAGACGGGCTCTTCGGTTAACGTAGAGGCATAAGCTTCCCAGTCTTTAAACCGTTGGGAGTCGTAGAAGGCATCGCGTTCCGCTTCATCGGCGAAGGTTCGCAAAATGCCGATTTCACCACTGTCGGGTAGGGAAGTAAGCATGGCGGCTCCGTGAACGCCCCCGTGCGAAAAAGACTCACCCAGAAAACGGCGTAGCGATTCGCGAAATTCGGCTTCTTTGCCCGGGCGTACCTTACGGGTAATGGCAACGTGGATAGGCATCGGTTTTCGGTAGGATTGAGGGCTTTAGCGAACGTTAAGATAAACGTTGTACACAAAAGTACAGGCAAAGCCTATATTTTTCAGCAGCTGTCTCCTTCGTTTATTGATCCAGTAAGGGGCTAAAAAAGCTTTGTATGTCTTCAGCTAGGGTTTCGGGAATTTCCCCTTGAACTAAACGATAAATTGTCGTCGGATGCAATGTATCCATTAAGATCAGTAAGGATTTTTTCATTGGCTTTTGATAAAATCCACATACCTGAGCCTGCTTTTCTTCTCCTTACTTAGACCGTACAGCGGCATTGGCACTTGTTTTTAGGGAATCGAACGAAAACAACCTTTGCATATCTATGAAAACCGCTGGACTCCTTTTAATCGTTGTTGGTGCCATCATGTTAGTATGGACCGGGTTCTCCTTCACCAAAAAAGAAAAAGTACTGGATATTGGTCCGCTGGAAGTATCGGCTGATAAAAAAGAAACCGTCAACTGGCCCCCCTACATCGGAGCGGTTCTGGTCGTGGGAGGCATTGCCGTATTTGCGATGTCCAAACGCAGGGCTTAAAAAACGGTCATTGCTTGTACGAGTAATGATTCCTTGCAGGTAAGGAAAAGTGGTAGCATCTTCAGACGCTACCACTTTCTCTGTTTTAGGAGCCTCCGTATCAAGTAAAGAATCGAAAGGAATTTTCAGTAGTAGTATTCTCTATCCTTGAAAAGAGCAGCTCTCGTACAAACCTTCGCTACCTTCGTGTTTTACTAAAACGCGTACCGTGGAGATTGAAGAAATACTGGACCGGATTGATCCCATGCCGCAGTCCTCTCAACAAAAACTGATTCAGGAGCTGGAGTTGATCACTGTACCGAAAGGACATTTGCTGATGAGTGCCGATCGACTGGCCGAACAGGTGTATTTTATTCGAAGAGGCGTCGTGCGGGCGTATGTGCTGCATCAGGAACGGGAAGTTACATTCTGGTTTGGGCAGGAGGGGGATATTGCCATGTCGATGAACAGCTTTACCATCCGTAAAGCAGCGTTTGAATTTCTCGAAGCCTTGGAAAGTACAGACGTTTACGCCATTTCTATTGAAACATTGCAGGACTTGTACCGTCAGGATATTCACCTGGCCAACTGGGGGAGAAAATTTGCGGAATCCGAATTAAGACTGGCGGAAGAACGTTTTACAGCCCGTCAATTCAAAACTGCCCGGGAACGGTACGAGGATTTTCTCACTACTTACCCCGATCTGCTTCAACGGGTACAATTAGGTTATATCGCATCGTACCTGGGTATCTCGCAGGTTAGTTTGAGTCGAATTCGAATGAAGCCTTAGGCTGGGGTTGGATTGAAACCCAACCGAAAAGGCTTTCCTTCTACAGTTGGGTTTCAACCAACCACCTTTTTTAACATTTGTAAAAAAGTTTAATCATGGCCAGCATCTAGCTTTGCGGTTTCACCCGACAAAGGGTGTTTTTGTGTACCTTCTCTGTATTCCCCATGAAGAAACTGCTGGTTAGTAGCCTTTTTTTATTTTCCTCCCTTCTGGTTTCTGCCCAAACGAAATCTTCTATGCAATGGCTTAATCCTCCCAAACAGTGGAGCGGCGATGCTCAGAAATTATCCCTGACCGTAGAACCGAATACCGATTTCTGGCGGATCACCCATTATGATTTCATCCGGGATTCCGGACCTTTTTATTACCAGGAACTAGCGGGCGATTTTGAGGCCACTGTAAAAGTTACCGGTCAGTACCGGGAGCTCTTTCACCAGGCCGGATTGATGGTTCGGATTGATGCGAAAAACTGGATCAAAACGGGTATCGAGTACGTCGATGGGGTACAGAATGTTAGTGCAGTGGTAACCCGTGAGTTTTCAGACTGGTCGGTGGTACCGCGACACGATAGCCCAGCCTCCCTTTGGCTAAAATTACTCCGCAAAGGGGATTACGTTCAAATCGAGTACTCCTTTGATAATCAAAAGTTTGAAATGCTTCGATTAGCGTATTTTCCGCCCGGTGTTAAAGCTCAGATTGGTATGGTAGCAGCGGCCCCGGGTAAAGAGAGCTTTCCCGTTGTCTTTGAAAATTTCGTAGTTAAACCCGTTCAGAAGTAGGGATTACTACGAAAGTGCTAAGTACAAAAAGTCATGAAAACAGAAAAAGAAAAAATGCTGGCGGGGGAACTGTACAACGCCCTGGACCCCGAGTTGACGGCGGAACGGACGCGAGCCCGTTTGTTACTAAAAGCCCTCAATGAATCACGGGAAGATGAGCCCGAATCCCGAGCCCAGCTTATCCAGGAATTATTGCCCCAGGCGGGCCCTGGACTTAATATTCAACCGCCTTTCTACTGTGATTACGGAACGAACATTGAGATCGGTGCAAACGTATTTTTTAATTTCGATTGTACCGTATTGGATGTAACTCCGGTTCGCATCGGAGCCCGTACCCTGTTCGGTCCCAACGTGCAGATTTATGCGGCTACGCATCCCATGGATGCCCGCGTACGGGCGGAGGGACTGGAGAGTGGCAAGCCCATTTCCATTGGAGAAGACGTTTGGGTAGGGGGTAGCGTGGTCATTTGCCCCGGTGTGCACATTGGCGATCGTTCGGTCATTGGGGCGGGTAGCGTGGTTACCCGCGATATTCCTTCTGACGTATTCGCGGCTGGCAACCCTTGCCGGGTAATCCGGCCGCTGGATTCGTCGCTTTAAGAGAACCGTTGGAAATAAAGAAGCTTATTCAGAGCCCGGTTCATCGTATCTAATCTAAATACGTTGCTTATCGTCAGGTTGAATGGAGGTGACTAAAAAAAAACAAAAAAGCCGCAAGGTGCCCCTTGTGGCTTTTTTGTTGTCCAAGTAATAATGATTGAATCAAAGTTTAACGCTCTTCCATCCAGGAAAGAAAACTGTGCGATTTTTCCTTGTTTACCAGTAGTTTATCGGGCGTTTCGATGACGAGCTTCACCAAGAGTTTTCGCAGGAAATAATGTTCCACTTCCTTAATGGCCCTGAAATTGACTAGGTACTGCCGATTGATGCGAAAGAACTGCCTGGCAGATACTGAATTAGTAATCTGATCGAGCGATTGATTAATTGAAAACGCCTGCCTATCGAAGCAGACGATGTGCGTAGCCTCATTTGCGACGTAGAAATAGGCAATGTTTTCCGTTTGAACGGTCGTATATTTTTGGTTTTTAAAGACCAGAAAACTCGTTTTTCCCGTGGGTGCTCCGAGCCGGGCTAATAGGTCGCTTAAATCTGGTACCGTCTTTTGTTGGAAGAAATTCTTTAGTTCATCTACTTTCCGCAACGCCTCGCGAATGTCCTCTTTGGAAAATGGCTTGAGTACGTAGTCAACCCCGTTCCGTTTGAAAGCTTCCAGTGAATACTCATCAAAAGCCGTACAAAAAACGACTGGGCAGGAAACTTTAACGGCCTTGAAGATTTCGAAACACAGGCCGTCGGCTAATTGAATATCCATGAAGATCAGATCCGGTTGGGACCCCTCACTGAGTGCCTGTACCGAGCGATCTACGCTTTGGTATGTACCGGTGATACGAACGTTAGGTCGGAGTTCGAGGATCGTATTTTCAAGGGATTGGGCCGTTCGAAGCTCGTCTTCAATAATGATGATATTCATGGATGAACGGGAGTTTAAGGGGAAAGGTACGATGCTTACAAACAGCCATTAAAAGCTCGGTACGGTTAGTCTACGTTCAAAACAGCTTCAGTAACTGCCCGCAACGTTGTTACGGATAGATAGGAACAAAAGTAGTTTCAACCAGCACGTCCCTACCAGCGTCCCGAGGTTGAGCCGGTCCGATTCGCAGTTGAGTTAGACAGATTCAGTGCTGAATGTTATACTATAAAATGGATTTTACAGAAAAATCCTCCGCTCAGTATGGGCAGAGGATGAAGTGTACCAGCGAATGATACAATCAGAAGGATGGAATCGCTTGCGATTCAAGCGATTGAATAATGAGCGATTTGAGTCCCGTGAACAAATGATCTTTCGCTTCGGCGTAAGACACTCCGTACTTACGGTCCACGTGATGCAAGGATTCGGGAAAAGTCTGGAGCAAAGTTTCGTAATAGGCGTCCAGTTCCTCTGATCCCGGCATCTGATAGCGTAAGGTCAGTTGAAAACGTCTTCTGAGGGCCGGATCGATTACTTCCAGGTGGTTGGTAGCGGCTACGAGTAGGGCCGTATCGGGTAGATAATCAATCAACTGAATGAGCGAGTTTACCAGCCGTCGCATTTCGCCGACATCCTTATCGTCCCGAATTTTGCCGAGATGGTCAAACTCATCAAGAAAGAGTATCGCTTTATCGCGTAAAGCTCGGTCAAAAGCCGCCTTGACATGACCCGCCGTTTCACCAATTTTGGCCGAAACGACTGTACTCAGGTCCAGAATATACAGGGGTTTATGCAGGGCGGAAGCCATGGCTTTAGCCGTGCTGGTTTTTCCGCATCCGGTGCTGCCCGCCAGCATCAGCTTGTTCGTCACCGGAAGGTTGTATTTGCGGAGTTCCTCCACATATTGATACTCTTTAATGACTTGCTGAAGGTAGTTGCGGTTCGTTTCGTCCAGACGAATATCCTGCCAATCAATTTTTTCTTTGTCGTGAATCAGTACATCCCATGCATTCATGCCGTAACGCTCGTGTTCGGGGCCTTAGCTTACCCTTGTTTCTGTTTCGCAAAGGTAATTCCTTATTAAGGAGAATACGTTTGAAAGGGTTTAAGGTTTGAATAGTTTAACGTGGTAAGTAGCTGGTTGAAAGAAAAACCAGGTCATAAAGGGGTAGGGTTCGTAAGTTGTGTTGTCCGAAAAAACGAAATTCTCCAGGCTGTACCGGATGCACAACCTGGAGAACGATTCTCTGTGAAATCAAATGTCATTAAAACAAACGCTCGTAAGCCGGGGGCATTTTTTCCAGCGGTTTGATGCGAATATCCCGGAAGAATACCTCAGCGGCCTCGCTTTGTAGCTGAAGTTTACCTTTTGTCATCGGAACTTCCTTTCCTTCGGGTGTTATGTAGCGAGAATTTTGAAGGATCATCACCACGTGGCCGTTTACAATATGAAGGCTTTTCCCTTCGAAACAAATTAACTCCAGCGTCGTCCATTCGTTATTAGGACTTTCGTAATTGCCCGAACGCATGCAAAAGCCATCGCCTCCTTGTTTGAGGGTGCCAAAAGGTTGTTTTTCGTCGGCAATTCGGCTCATACTTCCTTCGGATGGGTACGAACGAATATCGATGGCGGAATTAGCCTGACACCAGAAATCACCCATGTGTCCTTCCATAATCTGAAATTCCTGGGAGAGCATCCAGGTTCGCCAATAATCAGCTCCCGCTTCTCCAATGGAATGGTAGAGGATACCAGAATCTCTCAGTAAATTCATCCGCGGCACGTATTTCTTCTGGCCCCATTTTACCTGAAGTTTTAAGTGGTAGTTTTCGTAGGACTGCCGCGAAATCAGACAGCCATACAGCTCTCCACTAACCCTTAATACCGGACTACCCTTTTCATTAATCACCGAAAATACCTTCAATGAATCCTTGTCATACCCAACGGGAGCGATCGGATTACCGGACGCGTCTTTCGGTATTTTTCCATTATAGCCGGGTTTGTGTGCATAGCTTAGATAGCTTTGCCATTGGGAGAGATCTTTATCTAAAAGCGGGGTCCATTCGTCCGCCGTTTTCAGGGATGAAAATAGAATCAGGAGCGTAAAGCACGTTATCTGCAGGAAGATCTGTTTCATAAGGATAGGATGTTCAATCTGTTGTAGAAACAAATGTACAGATGTGACTTTAGCCTCTAATTGTAAAAATCCATTATCTATCGGTAGATTTACGGGCAGGCTCTAGCTCTATGAAACGCTACATTTTACATACCCCCTTCAGTATCTACCACTTCGAAGCTCCTACTTGGATGCACTCCGTCCATAAGCATACGTACTTCGAAATCATTTTTGTACTGAAAGGGAAGGGCATTCATCACATCAATGGCAACACCTTTCCCTATCAGGAGGGCGACGTTTTCCTGTTGGGGCCGGAGGATTTCCATTCCTTTGAAATCGAGGCGTTGACCGAATTCAGCTTTGTCCGTTTCAATGAATCGATTCACAAGGAACACCCTTCCGATAAAGATCGTCCGTGGCAACCCGTCATTCGAACATTACTGACGACTTCCTCGCAAAGTCGGGGTTCTTTGGTGGTGGATAAGCAGGAGAAACAGAAGTTACACCAGTTACTGGCGGTGTTGGAAGCCGAATCGGCGAACGATCAGACGCCTTATTTTGAGATTGTTCGGGATAGTTTGATGCGGAGTATGCTGATGATTCTGGCTCGCAACTTATTCAGGGAGACGCCCGCTAAACCGGTACTGAAAGATTCAGTGGAGGCCATTCTTAGTTACATCAAACAACATATTTATCAACCCGAAAACCTGAGTATCGAGCATCTCGCCCAGACGTTTCATTATGCTCCCGCGTACATCAGTCTTTTGTTTAAGAAGCAGACGGGAGAATCGCTGAAACAGTACATTGTCAAGTATAAGATCAAACTCATCGAGGCTCGTTTGCTGTATAGTCAGCTTAGTTTGAAGGAAATCGCGGATGAGTTTGGCTACACCGATGAAAGCCATTTTTGTAAACAGTTCAGAAAATACACTGGTACTACGCCGACGCTGTTTCGAAAGCGGGATTAAAAAGCAATGGATACTACGGGATATGAATACAGTGAGGTAGAGTCGTTCGATCCGTAGTACATAACAAAAGAACTACCCCGATGACTGGCTTTTTTTTACCGTAAGTCGATATTGTTCCGGCGATTGGCCGATGTTCTTTTTGAAAATCCTGGAAAAGTAGAAAGGGTCATCATAGCCCAAACTCAGGGCAATGTCTTTGATTTTCGCATCATCGGCGTAAATCAGCTGGCAGGCTTTCCGCATTTTCAAATGAATCAGGTAATCGACGGGTGCCATGCCCGTACCCTTGCGAAAGAGCATGGAAAAGTATGAACAGGAGAGTTGATGTTGCTGGGCCAATTCTTCCACCGATAACTTCTTGTCGAGATTTGAACTCATGAACGTGATGGCGGCGGAAATAATATCGTCCTTCTTGCTTCGCTCAGGCAGGGAAGGCTTGGGCGGGTATATAAATAGGGACGCCAAATACGTCAGACGCATATTCGCCTGAGCCAGGTTGTCCAGACTATACCCCCATTCTAGACTCTGATAGGTTTTATGCCAGATATCGATGATGTGTTCGTTAAAAGCCAGGTTGATCGGTCCGTTTTCGGGAACAATGTGTAGCGTCTGATTAAAGGCATCGATCTGGGGGCCGGTAAAGTGTACCCAGTAAATCGTCCAGGGGTCTTCGTAGTCGGCCCAGTAGCGAATGTACAAATCCGTCGCGGGCAGGAGGAGGTACTGATTCGCTCCGACTTCGAATCGCTGATCCCCAATGACGTAATGGCCTTTTCCCTGTAAACAGTAGATCAGAATATTGTCTTCGCAGCCTTTTCTCCGTTCCCGGTAGTGAAACAGGGCCTTGGGAAAGTAACCAATATGGGTGATGTACAAAGGAAATAAAGCCGGATTCGGCTGGATGACGTCCCGAAGTACTCCACTCGGAATTCCAATCAATTTCTCTCCGTCGAATCCATCCCTTCTGCGTAAGGTGCTGCTCATTTTAATAGCCAAAGAATAAAATTGAATATTCCAGTATCTTACTTAATATACCCTTTTACTAGGACTAAAGTACGATAAAATTTACTTTATATGTTCGTATAATTCTACTTATGCTTCAATTTTTAGGTCTGAATAATCATCAAATAATCCATTAAAATAAGCAAATCCTCTATAGGTACGACTAGGGGTTGGGTTCTACTTTTGGCGAATCATTTCCTGATCTAAACCCAATAAACTATAGATGTGATGCCTATACCTGCCACCAATGCGGGCTACCTCCTGGCGGACAAAGTAGTCTTTTTGACCGGAGGAACCGAAGGGATTGGCTTCGAATGTGCCCAGGCCTATCAGCGAGCGGGGGCCCGCCTTTGTATCGTTAGTAACGACCGATCTAGCATTGATCAAGCCCAGTCAACCTTGAACCCAGAGGGTACGGAGTTTGTGCTAGCTGACGTAGCTAATTCGGTTGAAATCAAACAAGCCATTGAGCATTGCCTACGGGAATTTGGACGAATTGACGTCATTCACAACAATGCGGGCATATCCAGTCCCTCAAAAGCCCTGCATGATACGACCGAACCGGAATGGAAAACCCTGTTTGAAGTGAACGTGGGCGGCATTTATCATACCACGCTGCACGGAATCGAATCGCTGAAGAAAACTCGGGGTACGATTCTCAATACCGGAAGTTTGGTCGGAGAAATTGGCCAGGAAATTCACGCCGCTTATACCGCCACCAAAGGAGCGGTCAACGCTCTTACTAAATCCATGGCTCTCGATTACGCCCCGCTAGGGATTCGCGTGAATGCCGTAGCTCCGGCGGGTGTACTGACTCCTCTGCTGCGGAGCTGGAGCCAGCAACAGCCCAATCCGGAAGAAGTGGAAGCATACCTGAATCAGATTCATGCCTTAGGGTACTGTCCCGAAGGGGATGTCATTGCCGACGCCTGTCTGTTCCTGATTTCGGATATGGCCCGGTTCATCACCGGATGTATTCTGCCCGTCAGCGGTGGAGCCGAGCTGGGTTACAAAAAGTTGCTGGTACCGCAATCCCTGGAAGCAAAAGTATAAACGCACCTAACCTCATTCCTTTTTTGTATGATTTATAAAGTTACCGTTCAGGATGCCCGCTATCCACTCGACAAAAGTGCGGGAAGTGACGCCATTCATCGGGACCCCGTATATTCCTACGCGGTCACTCAATTAATAGATGAAGGAGGATTGACGGGTACGGGATTGGCCTTCACGCTGGGAGCGGGTAACGACCTAGTTTGTCAGGCGGCGAATTATTACGCTCAACGGCTGGTTGGACACGATATTGAAGCCGTTATGGCGGATTTCGGTAATCTATTCCGAGCCTGGTCGAACGATCCGCAGTTTCGCTGGCTGGGTCCG
>NZ_JBMDWJ010000022.1:0-18163 GCF_048595215.1 Siphonobacter sp. | reverse complement strand
ATTCGATGAGAAAGCTTTATGTCTTTTGTTATATATAAGACAGGGAAAGTTACAAAACGAGAATGCCGCGAGAATTGCTTATATGGCCCAAATCCCGGGTAAAGATGCTCTATCGAAATCTCAGCGACATGGTTTGATTGGAGTTTAGGGGCTTTGTGATTCCCTTGTTCGTGGGAGGTACGAAAAAGGTATCGCGTCCTAGTCTGGTTGAGCCGGATCTAAAGCGTCATCGTATGAGAGCACTTTATAAAAGAGTAGCCGGGTTCGGCGATACTTTGACTAGCTCCCCTGGAAGAGTCATTCGGGTGTTGCTCCGCATCGGAGGCAGAGTCAATCTCTATCGGATTCCTTCGGCGTTGGCCTGTTCGACTGAACAGAGCAGGACATTGGATGCCAGTTTCTAAAAGTGTATCTGCTAGAGAGTGTAAACCCTAATGGGACTGTCCCATCGTACTGGTTTAAATAAGATAGGCAGATTGGAACGTGGTCGCCGATGGGTATACGTTAGGAAGCTTTCGACTGTGCAGGAAGGCCGTTTTTGCTCGCCTTATATTCCCTCAGATTTCATAGGGAGCTAGGTACTTCCAGGAGTTAAGTACTCGGGTAGGAAGGGGTTTGGTTGAAGAGGCTGACTGGTGCAGGTTTTCAATTCTGCACCAGTCACAATCATACAGGAAGCTGCTTAGCTGCCGCCTCTCCAGTTTAATGTCACTAGCTCTGCATGTCATTCCTAAATTCTTCTGCTGGGATGGCTTAATCTGACAAGGCAGTTATTAATTATTGTGTATTTAATAATTATGATATAATACAATTATTGTATAGTAAGTAAATGTATAAAACTTGTAGTATATAAATTATTTTAAATACTGTAAGGTGACTTGATGGAAGCGTTTGGTAAACCGATCGACGGCATTCCAGCAGGCAGCAGTGGAGCGTTGATTGACCGCAGACTGTGTAATACCCAGCATACCTGATATAGTGACTTCCGTATGCCCCAGTAACTTTAAATACATGATGTCAGCCTGCGGTCCCGTCCAGCGGCTGACGATGGTTTCAAGCAGTACCAAACCCGTATTGAATTCCTCGTCGAAAGCCTTCCACGGAGATTTTACTTCCACGCGATTGGGATGTTTTTTCATACCCATTAAAAGTTGCTCCGAAGCCTGAAAGGCCTCTCCGTCGGATTCGCCAACGTTCGGAGAGCGGTAGGTGATGGTACCCATACCTATGGAAATGCGGGCATCGAGTGATTGGCCCGAGTAAAAGTCACTCTTCAGATAGGCCCGAATCAACAGGGCTACCCGTAAGGACTCCGCGGGTGTATCGACAATCCCCAGAAAGCGGTCGCCACGAAAGACTTCAAAGGGCAACTTTATGTTTAATGGATTCTTTCCACCCAAGCGATGAAAGATATCCTCCAGGTTTTTCTGAAGCTTTTTACGTTCGGGTATTTTCAAGGCTGTGGAATCAATCACCTCACCTGATAAGACAGCAGCTATTTTCATAGATCGTTATTTTGCTTCAAATATAAGTTATTATACTTTTAAATGTATATTATTAGATAAAAAACTAATTATTCAAAAATATTAGATATATAACTGATAATATATATACTGGAGATGAAAAGTGATAGCCAATCTTAGTTCTGACGTATAGAGGACCGTTGCAAAGAAATCCCCATCCATAGACACTTCTCTACAGGTACGATTTTCTTTGTCTACAAGCTGTCAAACAAACCTATGATTGTCATGAAAACCACGAAAAAAAACAACGTAACCTCAGTTTCCGAACAAGATTCTCCTGCTTTAAAAGAACTCTTCGTTGATGGCTTAAAAGATATTTACTGGGCTGAAAAGCACTTGGCCAAAGCCTTAACCAAACTTGCGAAAGCAGCCACTTCTTCCGATTTGAAAACGGCCTTTGAAACGCACAAGCAAGAAACTGAAGTGCACGTAGAACGGCTGGAGAAAGTATTTTCCATGATCGATGTGAAGGCAGTCGCAAAGAAATGTGAAGCCATGGAAGGGCTTATCAAGGAAAGCGAAACCATTACTGAAGAAACCGAAAAGGGTACGATGGTTCGTGATTGCGGCCTGATCATGGCAGCCCAGAAAGTAGAGCACTACGAAATTGCGAGCTATGGCAGTCTGCGTACGCTGGCCGAAAAATTAGGGTACCCTGAAGTAGCGGATCTTCTCCAGACCACTCTGAATGAAGAAGGGGAGACCGATAAAAAGCTGACCGTCATTGCCGAAGAATACGTAAACGAAGAAGCTGCGACGGAAGCGTAATAATTTAAAAATTATTTAGTACAATAGATGTTGTATACAGAAAAAGCGGTATCCTTCAAGGTATCGCTTTTTCGTTTACTTTTGTCCCACACGAACAGCGTTATCTACTTCCATGAAAAAGGTTATTCTATGGTGCTCCCTTCTGGCGGCGGCCGTAAGTTTAAGTCATTGCGGCGTCAATAAGCAAATTGCCGAGGCCAAAGCCCTGGGGAATTGCCGATACGACATCGTTTCTGCCGACAGCATTTTCCTGGCCGGCATTCCGGTCCGCGAGCTGAAAAGCTTTGAAGCTCTGAATCCTTTAAAATACCCGCAATTAAGTGCGGCACTGCTTCGCCAGAATGTACCGCTGGATGCTCGTGTCAATCTGGATATTCGGAATCCTTCGGGAAAAATGGCGGGTATCAATCAGCTTGAATATAAAGTATTGTTGACTGGACAGGAGCTAGCCACGGGTTATATCAACCAGCGGATTGCCGTAGCTCCGGGCGGTCGCATGACGATTCCCATCCACGTATCGGCTAATGCTTTTCAGTTATTGTCAGACGCCAAGACGCGGGACTCGTTCATTCAGTTCGTGCAGAACCTGGCGGGTAACAAGTCAAGCCAACCCAGTAAACTGACTATCCGGATCAAACCTACGCTATCGTTGGGTAACAAGCAGGTGAACTATCCCGGTTACATAACCATCGACCAGGAAGTAACGAATAAAATTCTGGTAGGCCGCTGATCGGTCTCATCATTCAGATACACAAGAGGGTAGAGCGAGGCTCTGCCCTTTTGTGTATCCATTAAAGCGAAGTAGCGTGACCATGAATCGTAAGTTCTTAGAAAACTTTCAAAACTTTCTGCAAGAGGAAATGCCCCAGGAGAACTGGCAGAAAGTTGATGAGGGGATCTATGAAAATCAAACCCGCCGCCTAGCCGTAGCCTTACGGACGCAAGCAGATCCAATTGTACTTTTACAAGATTCCGAACGGTACGAAACCCGTAACTGGCAACTGGTTCAGCTTTGGGAGGATGTGTGGGCTACGCAACGAACCTTGGTTAAAAGTCGTCTGAAAGCATTGGTCGGTATTTCGCAACGCATTCCCGCCCGACTGACGCTTATTCAGCCCTTAACGCCCGCCTTTTTTCAGGAGTTTTTATCCCAGAATCACCTGCAAATTCCAGTGAAATGTGCGTTTCGATACGGCTTATTTTTGAAGGAAATGCATCAGAATGAGTCATTCTTGAACGACCCTACGATTGTTAGCGGTTGTGTAGCCGTAGCCGGATTTGGTCCCATACGAGCCATGCCAAGTCGGGGTGATGACTATTATTCGGGCGAGTTAATTCGCTTTGCCAATGTGCGAAATCACACGGTAGTGGGGGGATTGAATAAACTACTGAAAGCCTTTTTAGGGGAACATCCCATGCAGGATCTAATGACCTACGCGGACCGTGACTGGTCGACGGGGAAAAGCTACGAACGACTGGGATTTGAACGCGTCAGTACCACGCCGCCGCAGGAACTCTGGCTTGATCCTGACACGTTCTTACGCTACTATCCTCACCGAGTCAAAGGTGAAAAACCCAGTCACTGGCGATCAATTTTTAATACTGGAAATTACAAATACATCAAAAAACTGTAGTCGTCGTTTCGACGCATGGAATGGTTTGTATGCATACACCAATTGTAGTATTAGGCCCTACGGCCTCTGGTAAAACCAGACTGGCCGTAGCCTTAGCCGCGGAATTTGAAGGAGAAGTTATCAGCGTTGATTCAAGGCAGGTATACCGAACCATGGACATTGGAACGGGAAAAGACCTGTCTGAATACGGCACGATTCCCTACCATCTGATTGATATTATGGATGCCGGCAAAGCGTATAATCTGTACGAATTTCAAAAAGATTTTAAAGTAGTATATGACGAAATTCAGAGCCGGAATAAACGACCCATCTTATGCGGAGGTACGGGGCTGTATCTGGAAGCGGTATTGAAAAATCACGCGTTTACCGCCATTCCCAATGACCCGGAATTGCGGGAGCAGTTAAGTACGAAAAGTGATGAAGCCCTGCGTGAACACTTTCAGCAACTCGATTCGGCGTATCACGCCGTAGCTGATTTGTCGACGCGTAAACGTACCCTACGAGCCATTGAAATTGCGACGTACCTGCAGCAATTTCCCTTCACTATTTCCGAAGAAAAACCCGCGTTGAATCCGCTGATACTGGGGCTAAATCCGCCGGTTGAAATGCGGCGGGAGCGAATTACCAAACGCTTACACGAGCGTTTGCAAAACGGTATGATTGAAGAAGTACAGGGCTTACTGGATCAGGGAATTGCGGCAGACCAGTTAATTTACTACGGTCTGGAATATAAATTCATTACGGAATACTTGTCCGGCGTATGGGACTATGAAACCATGGTTGAACGGCTTAATGTAGCGATTCACCAATACGCTAAACGGCAAATGACCTTCTTCCGGAAAATGGAACGCGATGGCTTACGCATTCACTGGTTAACGGGCTCTTTCGAAGAGCAGTTACTACAGGCCCGGCAGTGGGTGGAAGAAAAAAAGAATCGGATCGATTAAGGCTTTTATCCCGGTGGGAATACCCTAATCGATCCAATTCTATAGACCTGATCCTTTACTTAACGAAGGCTTTTAAAACACCGTCAGTATTGATAATGGATTTCAATTCGGTATACGGAATCAATAGCTCTGTGGGCCCTTCGGCGTAGGCTTTAATTTCGTACGGGTTGTAGCGAAATAATAGTCCTTCCGGACGAATGCTGAAATTATCGTTCAGGGCAAAGGCATTGTTCTCAAAAAAGTATCTTTCACCGTACGGATCACCTGCTTTCAGTCCTTCCTGCGTACGGAATAGTTTCTCCGCCGTGGCCGCTAAGGTCTTCTCATAACCGGGCTTAAACAACTCGTTCAAGGTTAGTTGATGTCCTTTGGGAGTCAGGTTTACGTAGACCAGATTCGTGTTCGGGTGAGCACCGCCCGAGTAGTTGTACGTGAGCGTAGCCGCAGCGATAAACTGGGGCGTTTGGTGGAGAACCTGCGTCCGAATGTCCGTTTCCCAGGCACTGCCCATGACGGGCTCATTGGGGAAGCGTTTCCGCTGATCGGCGATGAACGTATCGAAATCTTTGACGAAATCCTGAACGACCTGCGTAGGGGAAGCCTTCGCCTGAGCGGCCGTAGTTTCAGGACTGTCGAGGTAGCCCGAGGCCGCTACCGCGTGTCGAAGGAGTGAATCCGTCAGGACCTGATTGCCTTCAAAAACTGGGTAGGTAAACTGAGCACGGGCACACAGGGAGTCGGGGCGTACACAAAGCTGACTGCGAACGGAGTCGCCCTTGATGGTGTAGGCAAGGGTGTCGGCTCCAGCGGCCGATTGTTGCTCCGGTTTTTTCGATTCACAGGCCGCTAACAGCAGCAACAGGGGGAAGAAAAGGGAAACTTGTTTCATTACTAGAAAAGGGGATTGGGAATACAAGACTACCGAATTCAAAAAAAGGATGCAAGCAAAAAGAATCGGGATTGATTTTTAAACAGCCCCCTTCCCCGAAACTAGAGAAGGGGAAGGGATACTTAAGCTTTCTCTGCCCAGATCTGAGCGAGGTTAACGATGACTTCCACGGCTTTCTCCATATCCTGCCGGGACACCCATTCGTGACGGGAGTGGAACGCGTGCTCGCCGGCGAAAATGTTGGGGCAGGGCAGTCCCATAAAGGAAAGCCGCGAGCCGTCCGTACCCCCTCGGATGCTCATTTGCCGGGCGGCAATACCGCTGCGTTCGATGGCTTCCACCGCGTACTGAGCTACCTGAGGATATTGATCGAGTACCTCTTTCATATTGCGGTACTGTTCGACCACCTGGATAGCCGCCGTTGAATGGGGATATTGAGCCAGCACCTCCTCCGTCAGCTGTTTCAGAAAGGCTTCCTTTTCGTGTAGACCCGCTTCGGCAAAGTCCCGGATGATGAGTTCTACTTCGGCTTCCTCCACGGTACCGTGCAGATAGGTAGGGTGTACGAAACCCTCTTTGTCCTCGGTCGTTTCGGGGGAGAGGCGATCCTTGGGTAAGCGGGCCACCAGCTCCGAAGCGATTTTGATGGCACTCTCCATGCGACCTTTAGCAAATCCGGGATGCTGACTCACACCCTGAATGCGAATATGCACGGCGTCGGCCGAGAAGGTTTCGTCTTCTAGCGAGCCCAACGTTTCGCCGTCGATGGTATAGCCGAAATCCGCACCCAGTTTTTCCAGGTCCACCTTGGCCGTACCCCGACCGATTTCTTCGTCGGGCGTAAAAAGGATTTTTATCGTTCCGTGTTCGAGTTCAGGATGCGAGATCAGGTAATGCACCGCATCCATGATTTCAGCCACGCCAGCTTTATTGTCCGCTCCGAGCAGCGTGGTTCCGGAAGCCGTGATGAGGTCGTTTCCGATCTGGTCCTTCAGGTCGGGGTGATCGCTCATGCGGATGATCTGGGCAGGATCGTCGGGTAGTACCAGATCCGAGCCGTCGTAGCGGGTATGAACGATGGGCTTCACGTTGGCCCCCGAACAATCGGGCGAGGTATCCACGTGCGAGCAAAAGCAAATCACGGGAACGTCCGCTTTGGCGGTGGTGGCGGGTAGGGTCGCGTACACATAGCCATAATCGTCGAGTTCGACCTCCGTAACACCCATCTGCTGCAATTCCTGCACCAGTACGCGACTCAAGTCTTTTTGCTTTTCGGTCGAAGGGTAGGTCTCGGCATGCGGATCAGACTGGGTGTCGATCTGTACGTAACGCAAAAAACGTTCGGTTACGGTAAAAGAATAAGGACTTAAAGGCATTGATAGTCAAACGAATAAAGGTTTTGTACAAAACAATATAGCAAATTAGCAAGTTTTTTTGGGGAATGAAGGCGGCTTTTTTCCCGCATTCAAATTTATTTTTGTGCCGGGTGAAGGGTTTTTGTGTATTTTCGCTGTCATCAAAACGTTGCCTCTCCTCATACTGGCCGTTGCCAAACAAATTTTTGCTTTATGTCTGATTTTGCAGAACTCTCCGTAGAAGGTAAGAAGGTTCAACTTCCCATTGTCGTTGGAACTGAGGCTGAAAAAGCCGTAGATATTAGTAAACTCCGCGATGAAACGGGTTTCGTCACGCTGGATTCCGGGTACAAAAATACCGGAGCAACCAAAAGTGCGATTACTTTTCTGGACGGTGAAAAAGGTATTCTGAATTACCGTGGATACAGTATTGAAGATTTAGCGGCTAAAGCGACTTTTCTCGAGGTCGCTTATTTGCTTATTTACGGGGAGTTACCCACCCAGGAGCAATACGCTGAGTTTGAAGACTCCATCCGTCGCCACACGATTGTAAACGAAGGCGTACGGGCCATTTTCGATAATTTCCCCGTAAACGCTCACCCGATGGCTACGTTGTCATCGCTGGTAAGTGCCCTAAGTGCGTTCTATCCGGATTCGTACGACGAAAAAGGAAAAGACGATCGTCACATCATTCGTTTGCTGGCTAAGTTGCCGACCATCGCTTCCTGGAGCTATAAGAAAGCTCAGGGACACCCGGTGAACTATCCCAAAAATGATCTCGACTACTGCTCGAACTTCCTGAACATGATGTTCTCGCTGCCCGTTGAGAAATACGAGGTAGATCCCGTGGTTGCTTCGGCGTTAAATACATTACTGATTCTGCACGCGGATCACGAACAAAACTGCTCAACGTCAACGGTACGTCTGGTGGGTTCTTCGCAGGCTAACCTGTACTCGTCGATTTCTGCCGGTATCAGTGCTTTGTGGGGACCCCTGCACGGTGGTGCAAACCAGGAAGTAATCGAAATGCTGGAAGCCATCAAGGCCGATGGTGGCGACGTAAGCAAGTACATCGACATGGCGAAAAATGCCAAGACGACGGGCTTCCGTCTGTTTGGCTTCGGTCACCGGGTGTACAAAAACTTTGACCCCCGGGCCAAGATCATCAAGAAAGCAGCCGACGACGTGCTGACGAAACTGGGCGTGAATGATCCCGTACTGGAAATTGCCAAAGGACTCGAAGAGGCAGCTCTGAACGACGAATACTTCGTAGCTCGCAAGCTGTACCCGAACGTTGATTTCTACTCCGGAATCATCTACCGGGCCCTCGGTATTCCGACGAATATGTTTACGGTGATGTTCGCCATTGGCCGTCTGCCGGGCTGGATTGCTCAGTGGAAAGAAATGCGGGCGATGAAAGAACCCATTGGTCGTCCCCGTCAGATTTACACGGGAGCTACCCTGCGTGATTTCGTTCCCATGGAACAACGCTAATCATACGATTTTCAAAATGTGGGCACCGTCCCACATTTTTTATGCTTTTTACTTTTTCATGGCTTTTATGGGAAAGGCTTTCTCGGTTCGGGAAAGCCTTCTTTGATTTCCGGGATCAAAGTCAGGTAACCTGCTTAAATACGCAAGGCCAAATTTTTGAAAAGTCATTCCGCTGAAATTCCAAAGGTTGTTTTGGTCCATGTCGGTACGGTGTTTTACGGGCCAATTGTATTCTTAAAACCACCAAATGCACTTTTTAAAGGCATTGAACGGGGGGAGAAAGAATGCAAAAATTTCAAACCGCCCAGCGGACAAATCTAGTACCTTAGCGGTTTAAGGCGTCTGTATAAAGCAATCGAAAGACGCTCATTCAACAACAAACGTAGTAATGGAAGAGAAAAAAAATCTTCGCCGTCAGGACGCTCTGGATTATCACTCCAAGGGTCGTCCGGGAAAAATTGAAGTAGTTACGACGAAAGAAACAGCCACGCAACGCGATCTGTCCCTGGCGTATTCGCCGGGAGTAGCCGAGCCCTGTCTGGCCATTGCCGAAAATCCGGAAGATGTTTATAAATACACCGCCAAGGGTAACCTGGTAGCGGTGATTTCCAACGGTACGGCCGTGCTGGGTCTGGGCGATATTGGTCCGGAAGCCGGCAAACCCGTGATGGAAGGAAAAGGTCTGCTATTCAAAATCTACGCGGACATTGACGTTTTCGACATTGAACTCAATACCAAAGACGTTGATGAGTTTGTTCGGACGGTAAAAATTCTCGAACCTACCTTCGGAGGTGTGAACCTGGAGGACATCAAGGCTCCGGAATGTTTTGAAATCGAAGATCGGTTGCGGAAGGAGTTGAAAATTCCGGTAATGCACGACGATCAGCACGGTACGGCCATCATCTCTGGTGCGGCCCTGCTGAATGCTTTGGAAATCGTTGGGAAGAATATTCAGGACGCCAAGTTTATTGTGAGTGGAGCCGGAGCCGCGGCCATTTCCTGTACGCAGATGTACGTGCAACTGGGAGCCCGCAAAGAGAACATCACCATGTTCGACAAGGACGGCGTGATCTGTCTGGAGCGTACCAACCTGTTTGGCAAGCAAAAGGATTTTGCCGTTCCGACGCATATCACGATGGCTGAGGCCATTAAAGGTGCCGACGTATTCATCGGACTGAGTGCGGCAAACGTGCTTTCGCAGGACATGATACGCAGCATGGCGGACAATCCGATCGTATTCGCGATGGCCAACCCAACGCCGGAAATCAGCTACGAAGAGGCAACCGCCGCTCGCCCGGACATCATCATGGCCACCGGACGCAGTGATTACCCCAACCAGGTGAACAACGTACTGGGTTTCCCGTTCATTTTCCGGGGTGCCCTCGACGTACGGGCCACGGGCATCAACGAAGCCATGAAAATGGCCGCTACGTACGCACTGGCTGAGCTGGCGAAGGAACCCGTCCCCGATATTGTCAATATCGCTTACAACGAAAAGAACCTGACCTTTGGCCGGACGTATATTATTCCGAAGCCCATGGACCCTCGTTTGCTGACGACGGTAGCTCCGGCCGTGGCGAAAGCCGCGATGGAATCAGGACTGGCGACGCAACCCATTGAAGACTGGGAAGCCTACGAACAGGTACTGGCCAAACGCCTCGGTCAGGATAACCAGTTGACGCGGGCCATTGTCAACAAAGCCAAGAAAGATCCTAAGAAAGTCGTATTTGCCGATGCCGAAAGTCAGACCGTACTCAAAGCCGTACAGCAGGTGTACGACGATGGCATTTGTGAACCGATCCTGTTAGGTAACCGGACCCGGATCGAAAAAATGATCAAAGAAGACCGACTGGAGCTGGAAGGTGTACAGATCATCGATCCGAAAGCCGACGACGTGCAGCCACTGGCCCGTGAGTTTGCGAATGCTTACTACGAAAAACGCAAACGCCGGGGTGTAAGTCCCGCCGATGCCGAGCAGATCATGCTGCGTCGGACGTATTTTGGAGCCATGATGGTGGAAACGGGTAAGGCCGATTGTTTGATTTCGGGTCTGACGCGAAACTATCCGGATACCGTCCGCCCGGCCCTTCAGGTCATTGGACGGCAGGAAGGCATCCGGAAAGTATCCGGTATGTACATCCTGCTTACCAAAAAGGGTCCTTTGTTCCTTTCTGATACGACAGTAAACTTTAATCCTTCGGTAACAGAACTGGTAGAGATTGCTGAACTAACGGCTATTTCCGTAGAAAGTCTGGGGATTAAGCCCCGCATCGCGTTATTGACGTATTCTAACTACGGTACTGCCGATGGGGAAGACGCCGAGAAAATGCGACAGGCGACGGCCATTCTACGCGGTAAACATCCCGACTGGGTGGTAGAAGGGGAAATGCAGGCTCACCTGGCCTTTAATACGGAATTGGTCAAGCAACAGTACCCCTTCTCTGATTTAGCCGAAGAAGGGGCAAACGTGCTTATTTTTCCGAACCTTTCGGCAGCGAACATTGCTTACAACTTATTGAAGGAAGTCGGCGAACTCGAATACATCGGTCCCGTACTCCTGGGTCTGAAGAAACCCGTACACGTTCTCCAGTTAGGAAGTACGGTTCGCGAGATCGTTAACATGGTAGCGATTGCCGTGGCTCAGGCTCAATAATTTTGATTGTATTTAGGAACGGGGTGATGATCCAACGCATCACCCCGTTCTTTTCCAACCACCAATCCGTATGAAAGACCTCTTTTCCAAACAATCGGATGCTTACGCGAAATACCGTCCTACGTATCCTGCTGAACTATACGAATTTATTTTGAAGTACGTACCGGGTCGGGAAGCCGCCTGGGATTGTGCCACGGGCAACGGACAGGTAGCCGTAGCACTGGCCGAATACTTTGAACGCGTCGAAGCTACCGACATCAGCGAACAGCAACTGGCTCAGGCCGAGCCCGCTCAACGCGTACATTACCAAGTAAGCCGGGCGGAAGAGACAACCTTTCCCGCGGAGTCCTTCGATCTGGTTACCGTAGGTCAGGCTCTCCACTGGTTTAATTTTGAAACTTTTCACTCGGAAGTTAAACGAGTACTTAAACCCGGGGGCGTACTGGCTGTCTGGGGATACGAGTTATTGGAGATCAGTCCGGAGATCGATCCCCTCATTCTTGATTTCTATACAACGGTGGTAGGACCGTACTGGGCTCCCGAGCGGCATCATATTCAGGAAAAATACACGAAGATTCCTTTTCCGTATCAGGAAGTGCAGGTACCCGTTTTCTCTATGATCAAACAGTGGAGTTTAGAAGAACTGTCCGGTTACTTTAGCTCCTGGTCGAGTGTACAGGCATACAAGGAAGCGAATGGCGAAGATCCCGTTCCTGAACTCATCGATCAGATCAGTCCGTTATGGGACGTCGATCAGGTACAGGAAATCGAGTTTCCCATCTTCATGCGATTAGGTATTAACGCCTGATAGAAAGCATACCGTCAACAAAAAAGCCCTCAACGTGTAGCGTTGAGGGCTTTTTTGTTAGTAGATCCGTTTGCTACTCCAACGATTTTGCCAGTTCCGGGCTAACTTTCAATACCGTGCCATGCCGGGTTCCCTTCGGAAATTCGACCTGATCGGATACCTCTTCCCAGTGTTCCATGTCTTTGGAGCGAATGGCTCCGTATTTGTGTTCGGTATACTTGTCGAAATACACGTACACGTAATCACCAATTTGCACCGCGGTCGGACCTTCCGCCCAGTACTTGCCCGTAATCGGAGCCGAAACTTCGGTCGGGTACGGCCCGACGGCTTTACGGGATTTAGTGATGCGGATATTCTTCTCGGCGGGTTTCGGGTTTTCGTTTTTAAGGAACATGTAGTACCACTTGCCTTTCTTTAAAAGCGTGGCATCAATCACGCTAAAGGTCGGATTGAAGAAAAGCTTCGTATCACTGAACGTTTTGAAATCGCGGGTGGTGACGTAGTAAATCCGGTGGTTTAGGCCCTTTTCCCGTTCTGACTCGGCCACATCCGAATGACGTCCGGGAATGGTCGTAGCCCAGTAGATGATAAACTGCTTGGCCTGATCATCGTAGAATACTTCCGGAGCCCAGCTGTTCTTGGCCGTGGGTTCGTGCGTCATGACCGGAATGGCCTGTTGAGCGGACCAGTTTTTTAAATCTTTCGAGGAGGCGTAGCCGATGATCTGGTCATTCCAGCCGGAGGTCCAGACCATGTGAAAGGTTTGGTCCGGTCCCTGAATGACGCAGGGATCCCGCATGAGTTTATCTTTTCCGACTTCGGGCGTCAGGTACGAGGCTCCGTTACGGAGCGATTTCCAGTGCAGGCCATCGGTACTACTGGCCCAGTGCAGGCCATCCTGACCATTATCGGTAAAGTAAGCAAAGAGATACGACTGAGCCTGAACCGTTAGACAGAACAGCCAGAAACCGCAACTAAGAAGGGTACGCATAGATGGATTAGAAAACGTTGAACAAGAGAATGCCTCTGTTAAAGGGGACGGAAGTTTACGCAGAAATCCCTATTTTTCCGTACCTAAGGTATTGGTATGATTTCATTAGAGAGTCAGCGTATCCTCTGATTGTCCGGCGGGCTGGGGTTCATAAAGGCTAAAAAGAATCGCATACGAGCCCTCTGCCGGAAATCAGTACTGCGAACCCTGCTTCATTCCATCAACCATGAGTACCCCGAGTCAACCGAAACAAAATCTTCTTAAAAAAATCACCCATCAGGACGTCGAAAGTGCGGCTCTGCCCACCCTTGGCGTATTTGTGGGTCTGCTGCTCGCTCAGATTCCGTTTTTTGGCCCTTTTGCTGGATTCATCGTCATGGTGATGCAGTGTCTGATGAATGTGCGTCCGAAGGGTACTTATAAAGAACGCTTACAGATTTTAAGCTACGTGCTGCTGATTCTCTTGGGAACAACCCTCTGGGGGATCATTGGTACGTACCATTGGGTGAATGTCGTGCTGGGGGTAATCCTGCTGTCGGTGGCCCTGAGCTACTGGCGACATTTTTTTCCAGATGACTGGCGAAGCATCAATGCCCCCGCCGCGGCTCTGTACTTCTTTTCACTGGCCGTCAAAGCCGACGAAATAGCCATAGCGGCCGTGTTGATCAGCGGGGTACTCGCGATCCTGTTGCAGGCCCTGATGTGGCGGGTGTGGCCTGCGGCCTTTGAAAGCCGATCGCCACTGATGCGACTGCGTAGTCGCCGGGCCCGAAAGCGTACGCGTAAACTCGACCTGTCACTGGCTTCGCTTAAACCAGATTTGTGGCGGTACACGTTCCGGTTAGCTTTTCTACTGGTGCTGAGCGTTTGGCTCATTAGTTACACGCGTTCCTTTCACGCGTACTGGATACCCCTAACAATTGTCATTGTATTACAGGACAATCACAGCGATACGCTGAAACGGGTGGGCGGACGAATTCTGGGCACGTTCATTGGAAGCATCATCGGAAGTTTTATCCTGGTGCTACATCCTGAACCTGTCCTGGGCATGCCCTTACTGATTCTGTGCATGTTTACGTTCCTGTTGATCGTTAAACACAATTATCCGGTCGCCTGTATTTTTCTGACGATTTACATCATCCTGCTGATTGGTCAGCAAACCACGCATTCGTTTACCGTGGCCATTGAACGCAGTTTATTTACGCTCGTGGGTGGTTTTCTGGTATTCATTAGTTCGTTCATCTTGTTCTGGAATCGAAAACAGATGCAATCTTCCTGAAGAAAACTGAACTTTAGGATAGACTACCGCCGTTACGGTATCTTTGTGAAAAGAATCAATGATGACTATGCCCCAAGTGCTTGCCCCTGCTACGACACTACCCGTGATGGAATCCTTTTACACGCTACAGGGAGAAGGTTTCCATGCGGGAAAAGCCGCTTATTTTATTCGTTTGGGCGGTTGTGAAGTGGGTTGCCACTGGTGTGATGTGAAAGAAAGCTGGGATGCCAGCCTGCATCCTTCCTTTGGTATTGACTCCATTGTGGCGGGTGCCCTTCAGTATCCCGGACGGATGGCCGTGATTACCGGCGGCGAACCGCTCATGCATGACTTGACGGAATTGACCTCTGCTCTCCAGATGGCCGGATTCCAGACTAACATTGAAACCTCGGGCGTGTACGCCGTGACGGGTTCCTGGGACTGGATCTGTTTTTCTCCGAAAAAATTCAAGGAACCGCATGCCGATATCTATGAGCGTGCTGACGAGTTAAAAGTAATCATTTACAACAAATCGGATTTTGAATTTGCCGAGGAACATGCCTCCCGGCTCCAAACGGATGCCCAGCTGTTGCTGCAACCCGAATGGAGCAAACGTGACGTAATGCTGCCCCAAATCATTGACTACGTCAAAGACAATCCGAAGTGGCGGGTTTCGTTACAAACGCATAAGTACATGAATATTCCGTAATCCATGAACGCCATCCATCGAAGTCAGGAGTCCAGCCGGACCAGTATTCCTCAGGAAACGAAACGCATGTTACGCCGAGGAGGTCTCTTGCTCGGCCTGTTGCATGGGTTATGGCTGATGACTCCGCAACTTCAGGCTCAGGATCGGCGGGCTCTGGACGCGTACGAAAAAGGACAGAAAGCACTGGCTAACCGGGATTTACCCGGTGCCCGGAAAGAATTTCAGCGAGCCGTAGAACGCGACGAATCCTATGGGGAGGCGTACTTCCGGCTCGCTCAACTAGCCGAGTACGACCGAAACCTGAACCAGGCGGCGGTACAGTACGAAAAAGCCATTACGCTCAAACCCGAGTCGCCGGAAGTACAACCGGCGTATCTCTGGCTGGGCAGTCATTATTTGCGTCGGGGGCAGTATACGCAGGCAGCTCCCTTGCTCCAAAAGTATATTACGGGTCAGCAAGCCCTGACCAAACCGACCGCTGCCCAGAAAATCGCTTTGAAGCGGGCCACCCGCATGCTGGAGGTATGCCGCTTTTCTGAAGAAGCTATTAAACGTCCGTTAACGGTTCAGGTCAAACGCCTACCCGATGCCGTGAACGGTTTCGAGTCGCAGTATTTTCCCGTCCTGACGGCGGATCGGCAAACGCTGTTTTTTACTGGCATTGAACAGGAAAACGGTGACGAAAACCTGTACACCTCCGCGTATACGGAAGAGGCTGGCTGGACGAAACCCCGCCTTCTACCCGGAGCCATCAATACGATGGAGAACGAAGGTACTTCCAGTATTTCTGCGGATGGGCGTACGCTGGTTTTTACGGTGTGTCAAAGCCGCTTACGCCACGGATTTGGAAACTGTGATTTGTACATCAGCTACCGAAACGGGCAGGAGTGGAGTGAACCCGAAAATCTGGGACCGGAAATCAATTCCGGAGCCTGGGAATCGCAGCCTACGCTTTCACCCGACGGCCGGGTCTTATTCTTCGTCTCGGATCGTCCGGGCGGTATTGGCAAACGCGACATCTGGATGAGTCGGAAGGATTCACTGGGTCGCTGGTTACCTTGCGTCAATGCCGGGGCGGCCATCAATACGACCGAAGATGAGGTTTCGCCTTTTCTGCACGCCAACGGCCGCAGTCTGTTCTTTGCCTCCGACGGCTATACGGGCCTGGGTGGTTTTGATTTGTGGCTGAGTGAATTTGACGGAACGCGTTTCTCGAAACCCGAAAATTTAGGTTATCCCATTAATACCCACGAAGATCAGGTCGCTCTGTACATCACGGCCGATGGCCGTAAAGGCTATTATTCCCAGGAAGAGCGGATCCGGGCCGATCGCCATCAATCACGACTTTGGGAGCTGGATGTACCGGAAGCATTGGCGTCCCGTTTCAAACGAGCCAATGTACTGAAGGGTACTATTGTAGATGCTGCCAATCAAAAACCACTGGCGGCTAATCTGGAAGTCATCAATCTGAAAACCAATACTACTGAAGCCCTGCTACGGAGCGACGCCAAAACGGGTGAATATGCCGTAATCCTGACGGATGGCAATGAATACGCCGTTTTTGTCAATCGTCCGGGGTATCTCTACAAGAGTTTATCCTTCGATTTTTCGGGGAAAAGTACGGATAAGGTGCTGAACATGGCTCTGGAAAGCATCCGAAAGGATCAGCATGAAGTATTAAAAAATGTCTTTTTTGAATCCGGTCGCTGGGATTTGCAGGAAAAGTCGCAGGCGGAACTGGAAAAACTGGTCCGATTGCTCAAAGAAAATCCTTCCGTATCCGTCGAAATCTCGGGGCATACGGATAATGTAGGCGAAGACAAAAACAATTTAGAACTCTCCCTCAAGCGAGCCCGCTCCGTGATGGAATATCTCGCTGCTCATGGGATTACCGCGACCCGGGTCAAGGCCGTTGGGCTGGGAGAGACCCGACCCGTGGTGCCGAATACCAACGAGGAAAATCGGGCTCAGAACCGTCGGATTGAGGTGAAGATTCTGTAAAGGAATGCCCGGACCGGAAAGATTGTTAGAAGCAGGAAAACCTTTTTTCAGGGAAAATATGTTACCCTTGCGAGCCCAATACTGAAAACCGACAACCTTGATTTTCAGCAAGTCTTAAAAAAATCTTGCCTTTCCGGCTCGAATTGGCAATTTTTGTGAAAGCAACCGAGTTGCAACTAAGGTATTACTCCCATCATTTTATGTCAGCTGAACATATTCATTGCTTAATTATTGGTTCAGGCCCTGCTGGCTACACAGCCGCTATTTACGCTTCGCGGGCAGGTCTTCAGCCAATTTTATATACGGGTGCTCAACCGGGCGGTCAATTAACAACGACGACCGAAGTGGATAACTTTCCGGGCTATCCCGAAGGCGTAACTGGACCCGAAATGATGCAGGACCTGGAAAAACAGGCTCGTCGTTTTGGTACGGAAATTCGCTACGGATTGGCTACGAAAGTAGACTTCTCGGATCCGACCAGCAAAAAAGTCTGGATTGACGACACCCACGAAATCTGTGCCGATGCTGTCATTATTTCCACGGGAGCTTCGGCCAAATGGCTAGGTCTGCCGGGTGAAGACATCTACAACGGTCGTGGTGTATCCGCTTGTGCCGTATGTGATGGCTTCTTCTATCGTGGTCAGGAAGTTGTCGTTGTAGGTGGTGGCGATACTGCTGTAGAAGAGGCGAGTTATCTGGCTAAATTGTGTAAGAAGGTGTATCTGCTGGTTCGCCGGGATGAATTACGGGCCTCGCAAATCATGCAAAACCGAGTGAAGACCATCGCTAACATCGAAATTCTCTGGAATACGGAAACCGAAGAATTGTTAGGTGATGAAACGGGTCTTACTGGTGCCCGTGTGAAAAACATCGTAACGGGTGAAGTACAGGATTTATGCGTGACGGGTTTCTTCGTAGCCATCGGTCATAAACCCAATACTGATATTTTTAAAGATTTCATTGATATGGATACTACGGGTTACATCAAAACCGTTCCCGGTAGTAGCCGTACCAATGTAGCGGGTGTATTTGCCTGTGGCGATGCCCAGGACAATGTGTACCGCCAGGCCATTACCGCCGCTGGTACGGGTTGTATGGCTGCTCTGGACGCTGAACGCTGGCTGGCTGAAGTT